>NZ_BCBT01000007.1:0-152954 GCF_001320965.1 Pseudomonas sp. NBRC 111143
GTCCACTTGTGATGCTGATAATCTTGGCGACTATCAGTCCGTACTCACAAGCACCCACACGAATTGCTTGATTCGATTTGTTAAAGAGCGGTTGGTTAAGAGCTTTTCGTCTCAACCGAGGCGCGCATTCTACGCTTTCCTCATTTGCTGTCAAGCGTTTATTTTGAAGTTTTTTCAAACCGCTTTCTTTCAAAAGCCTTCAACGTCAACGACTTACCGACTGCCTCGCTGCGTTCATCGCTGCGAGGAGGCGAATAATACGTGGTTTGAAATCAGAGTCAACACTTTGATCCAAAAAAACTTTTATCCGCCTCCATGAGCTCACCGGCAACTAATCCGAGCGCAATCGATCTGTAGAGAAACATCCCAGGAGCGCGACACGATGAGCAAAGCGCAGAACGAGAAAACCCCGGGCCTGTCGGCAGATGAAGAGCAGGAAGTCAGCCATAACCAGCCACCCCGCGCAGCAGTACTGCACGAGATCATCCGCGCCCAGGGCGATCAGGAACTGGAACGCACGCTGGCAGCCCTGTGGTGGTCGGCACTGGCCGCCGGCCTGACCATGGGCCTGTCGCTGATGGCAATGGGACTGTTCTATGCACGCCTGCCAGACAACGACAGCAGCCAGGTGATTGCCAGCCTCGGCTACGCTGCCGGTTTTCTTGCCGTGATCCTCGCTCGCCAACAGTTGTTCACCGAAAACACCCTGACTGCCGTGCTGCCGGTAATGACCGCCCCTACCCTCGCCAACCTCGGCCGCCTGATACGCCTGTGGACAGTGGTGCTGATGGGCAATCTCGCCGGCACCTTGCTGGTGGCCTGGGTGATGCTCGAGCTGCCGATCTTCGACAGCAAGACCGATGTGGCCTTTCTCGAAATCGGGCGAAAGGTGATGCACAACGATCCGAGCCAGATGTTCGCCAAGGGCATCGTCTCGGGCTGGATGATCGCGACCATGGTCTGGATGATCCCATCCATGGAGAACGCCAAGATCTGGATCATCCTGATGATCACCTACTTGATGGCCCTGGGCGACTTCACCCATATCGTCGTCGGCTCGGTAGAAGTGTCTTATCTGGTCTGGGCCGGAGAGCAGACCTGGCGCAGCTTCTGGCTGGAGTTCGCCTTGCCGACCCTGGCCGGCAACATCATCGGTGGCAGCTTCATCTTCGCCCTCATCAGCCACGCCCAGGTACGCAGCGACAGCGGCAAGCCGCCGTCGAAGCTGCTGGATGATGAACAAGAGTCGCCAATAAAGAAGGGCCGTGAAAGCTGATACTCAGCGCACCGCCACTGCACGCTCGGTGCTGTCGCCTCGCTGACGCAAAGGCCTGGGCTGCCACCAGTTCTGCCCTGCATGGGGCGAATCCAGACTGACGCGCTCGCCCATCTGTGGCGTGCTCAACGGTACCTGGGCCTGCGCCGCGAGCGCGACGATGCGCTCGAAAGGCTCCTGCCAGCTGTGCAGGGAGAGATCGAACGTTCCGTTGTGGATCGGCAGCATCCAGCGTCCGCGCAGATCGAGGTGCGCTTGCAGGCTCTGCTCAGGCTGCATATGCACATTGGGCCAGGCCAGGTTGTAGGCACCGGTCTCCATCAATGTCAGATCGAAGGGTCCGAAGCGCTCGCCGATTTCGCGAAAGCCTTCGAAATATCCGGTATCACCACTGAAGAACAGGCGCAGCCCTTCATCGATCACCACCCACGACGCCCACAAGGTGCTGTTACTGTCGAACAGGCCGCGCCCAGAAAAGTGCTGCGCCGGTGTGGCGACGAAACGCACGCCTGCGAATTCGGTTTCCTGCCACCAGTCCAGTTGACGCACCTTGTCGCTCGGCACGCCCCACTCGACCAAACGATCGCCCACGCCCAGCGGTGCAAGAAACTGGCCGGTGCTTGGCGCCAGCTGGCGTATGGCCGACTCATCGAGATGATCGAAATGGTCGTGGGACAGAATCACTGCCGCCAGCGGCGGAAGCTGGTCGATTGCCAGCGGCGAAGCGTGGAAGCGCAGCGGGCCGGCCCATTGCACGGGCGAGGCGCGTTCGGCAAATACCGGGTCTGTAATGAAGAAGTGCCCACGCAGTTTCAGCAGTACCGTGGAATGGCCCAGACGCCAGAGGCTGTGGTCCGGGGCATCGAGTACCTGCTGGCGGGTCATCGGCTGCAGGCTCGGGGGAGTGGCAGGACGTGTTTCGGGAGGTTTGCGCAGCAGCAGATACTTGAGGCCGATGCGCAATTTCTTGAGCACGCCATCCTTGGGCAGCTCGGCCTGGTTGTAAAAACGCCCATCCCTGTAAGGTGCCGGCTCGCCGGCGGGGGAAGCCATGGGGGCCATGAGCAGGAGCACTCCGAGGAGGAACAAAGGCTTCATGCTACCTCACAATGATCGGATCAACCGTGAATTGGCTTGTAAGGTCATTTTTCCGCCGTGAATCATTGTTCAACAATATTCATGCAACTTATGCGATAAACGGCTTCTGCAGAAAAAGAACGATAGACATGATCGACAACAGAAGCGGCAAGGGGCTCTCCTTCGTCAGGCGCATCTATCTGCCGCGGACCATCGGCATGGGCATCGGCCTGTTCAGCGTCATGGCGGCGCTTGCCCCGCTGCAACCACCCACCTGGGTGTGGCTGCTGATGCTATTCAACGGCCTGGCCTGGCCGCACCTGGCTTATCAATGGGCGATCCGCTCCCCTGCCCCCTACCGCGCCGAACAGCGCAACCTGTTGCTCGATTCGCTGAGCGGCGGTTTCTGGGCTGCAGCCATTCATTTCAATCCGCTGCCGACCGTGACCATCCTGTCGATGATGACCATGAACAACGTCGCTGCAGGCGGCAAGCGCATGGTACTGCGCGGGTTGGTCGCGCAACTGACAGGCATGCTGCTGGCCATGGCGCTGTTCGGCCCCGGGATGCAACTGCAAGCCACGGCATTGCAGGTCTATGCCTGCCTGCCAATGTTGACGCTCTACCCGCTGGCGCTCGGTTGGGTCTGCTATCAATTGGCGATCAAACTGGCCGACCACAAGCGTCGACTGAGCGCCCTGAGCCGCACCGACAGCCTCACCGGGCTGCTCAACCATGGCTCATGGAAAGACTTGCTGCTGCTGAGGTTCCAGATCTGCCACCAGCAGCAGGCCCCGGCAGTCATCGCCCTGATCGACATCGATCATTTCAAGACCATCAACGACACCTTCGGCCACGTGGTCGGCGATTGCGTGCTGCGCCAGCTGAGCCACGAGCTCAAACGCGTCCTGCGCGACGATGACCTGGCCGGGCGCTACGGCGGTGACGAGTTCTGTCTGATCCTGCCTGCCACCGATCAAGACCAGGCCGGCGTTGCGATGGAGCGCCTGCGTGAGCAGGTCAGCGCCTATCGCAACCCGCAACTGCCGGAATTGCGCATCAGCCTGAGCATAGGCCTCTCGGCCTATCACCCCGGACTGAAAACGCCCGAGCAGTGGCTTGAAGACGCCGACAAGGCCCTCTACACCGCCAAGCATCAAGGCCGCAACCAGGTCAACGTCGCCCGCAGCGAGGCTGGTCCTCTCAAGCTGGCCTACCCCGACTGAACCTGCTGGCTCAGCGCAGGCTACGCTCGGCGACGATCTCCGGCAGGTCGGTGCGGCGCAGATAGATCCGCAGCGGCTCGCCAATGTTCAGGCGATCGTCCACATGCTGTCGCAGCAACAGTGCCAGACGCTCACGGCAGAGCGCCATGCGCCGCCCCGACTCGGGACGCCAGACGAACTCGCTGCAGGGCGTGATGCTCGCGTCCGCGACATCCATACCGAATGCGTCCTCGGAAAAGCGCACGATATGCGTGCCACGCTTGCCATGAAAACCGACGAAGCCGTTGAGCTGCTCGGCAGCTGTGCAGATATCCTGGGATGTGATGGCCATGACGTTACCTCGCAAAGAAATCGGAAGGAACGCACGCCAGGCGGGAACGGTTGCCTCTGTCGGGCAACGCGCAGATCGTTTGTTGCGCAGCCTAACGCAACCTGCGCCGCCTTCGCCAAGGTTTTTCAGCGAGCGCCGGATACCGCCGGATCGAGCTGATCGACCAACAGCGCCTCCATCCATCCCATGAACGCCTGTACCCGGCGCGGAACATGCCGCTGGCGCAGGTACAGCATCGTCACCGGCATGGCCCGGGCCTGCCAAGGTTCGAGCACCCGTACCAGATCACCGCGCCGCACGTCCTCGGCAACACCCGCCGCTGGAACCTGGATCAGCCCCAGGCCGGCCAGGCCCGCGGCCGAATACGCCACGGCATTGTTCACCGTGAGCACACCCCCCATGGGCAGAAAACGCGATTGCCCGTCGACTTCGTACTCGAACCCCGGACTCTGCGCACCGAGCCTGGAGACGTAGTGCACGAGCTGATGCGTCGCCAGATCGTCCAGCGTGTGCGGCACGCCATGCCGGGCAAGGTATTCGGGGCTGGCGCAGTTGCACATGGTCATGCGCCCCAGCGGTCGGGCGGCCACATCCGGGTCACCCAGTTCGCCCACCCGCAGTACGCAGTCAAAGCCACCTTGCAGCAGGTCGACACGCTGGTCAGTGCAACTGAGCTCCACTTCCAGGCGCGGATAACGCAACAGAAAGCCTGAAAGGGCCGGCATCACCACCTTGCGCGCCATCATGGTCGGCATGTCGATACGCAGACGCCCGGCCAGCTCGGCCTCGTCGCTGCGAAACAGGCTCTCGATCTCGTCCATGCCTGACAGCAAATCCTTGCTGCGCTCGTAGAGCAGCAGGCCGTCCTGCGTCGCCTGCACGCGGCGCGTGGTGCGGTTGAGCAGGCGCGTGCCAAGCAAGCGCTCCAGTGCCCGGATCTGCTCCGAGACAGTCGAACGTGGCAAGCCAAGACTCTCACCCGCCAGGGTGAAACTGGACAGTTCACTGACCCTGACAAAGGTACGCAACAATTCCAGCTTGTTCATCGAGCCGCCTTGATAGTTCGAATATGGCGAACAGTATTTCCAAAACAGCCGGATTTAACAGCCTTTTGTCGACCAATAACCTGTGAGCACAGACCCCATCGACGAGGTAATCCACATGAACCGTAAAATCGCTCTGCTCACTGGCGCCAGCCGCGGCCTTGGCCGCAACACCGCCGAACATCTCGCGGCCCGCGGCATCGATGTCATCGGCACCTATCACAGCCGGGCCGACGAAGCCCAGGCCCTGGTCGAGCGCCTGGAACAGGCTGGGGTGCGTGCCGCCATGCTGCAACTGGATGTCGGCGACAGCCAAAGCTTCGCCGACTTCGCCGAACGCCTGGCGCACACCCTTGATCAACGCTTTGCCCGCCGACAGTTCGACTTTTTGGTGAACAACGCCGGTGTCGGCATACATGCACTGTTCAGCGAAACCACCGAGGCGCAGTTCGAGCAATTGCTGAACATCCACCTCAAGGGCCCGTTCTTCCTCACCCAACGCCTGCTTCCGCTACTGGCCGACGGGGGGCGCATCGTCAACATTTCAAGTGGCCTGGCACGCTTCTCGCTGCCCGGTTACTCCGCCTACGCGGCAATGAAGGGCGCCATGGAGGTGCTTACCCGCTACCAGGCCAAGGAGTTGGGTGAGCGCGGCATCCGGGTGAACATCCTGGCGCCGGGCGCCATCGAGACCGATTTCGGGGGTGGCACCGTGCGTGACAATCAGCAGGTCAACGCCTTCGTGGCCAGCAATACTGCCCTGGGCCGCGCCGGCCTGCCCGACGATATCGGCGCAGCCATCGCTCTGCTGCTTGAGGACGGTAATGGCTGGATTACCGGACAGCGTCTGGAAGTCTCCGGCGGCATGTTCCTCTAACCCAGGCTGCTGCCGCTCAGTGCCTGCTGCAAGCTCGCCAAGGCAGGAATGTCCAGCGCCTGGGCGGCGTAGCACAACCCGACCCGACGCCTCAGCGCCGGGCCGGGCCCTGGTTGCCAGTAGACCCCTGGGTGGCGCTCGGCCAGCGACTGCGGCAACCAGGCCGCGCCCAGTCCGGCGGCGACCAGCGCCAACGCCAGTTGCAATGATCCGGCCTGCGCCACCTGCTCACCCTCGCCATACAGCCCCATCAGGCGCTGGTGCGAAGGATGCTGCGGGCAGGTGATCCAGCGACCGTCGGCCTGGCTGCCGGTGGCCATGACCAGGACAAACGACTCTTCCCACAGCGCCAGGAAGAGCTCATCCTCACAGCGCTCGGTTTCATCGGCCAACCGCGCATCGCCCTCGCAACCGTCCAGCAACGTCAATTGCAGCCCAGGCACAGCCTGAGCCGCAAGACGCACGCATGCTTCGACCTGGGCTGGGGCGATATCGGCCTCGATACCCAACGCGAGCGGGACACGCTCCTGCTCCTGGCGAAAGCGCAGGCGCAGCGCCTCGGCTTCGGCAACCATGCGGCACGCCTGCGGATACAGCGCCCGCGCCTGCTCGCTGACGTCCACACCGCGGGCCTGGCGCAGGAACAGGCTGACGCCGAGGTCCTCCTCGAGTTGCCGGATGGTCACTGACAATGTCGGCTGAGCCACGCACAGGCGCTGCGCGGCCAAAGTGATGTTGCGCTCTTCGAACACGGCGATGAACGCCTTGAGATGACGAATATCCATAGATAAAACCGATGTCAGCCAGAGGAATAAGCCGTTTTTCATGGTCTGGATCGATGCTTACAATCCTGGCCATCGAAAACGATTATGCCTTGGAGGCGCTCATGAACAAACCTCTGATCATCATCACCGGCGCCAGCTCCGGTATCGGGGCCGCCACGGCCCAGCAATTCTCGGCCGCAGGTCACCCGCTGCTGCTGATCGCTCGTCGCCTGGAACGTCTCGAAGCATTGGCCCTGCCCAACTGCCTGTGTCGCGCCGTGGACATTCGCGACCGTGCCGCGCTGGTGGCGGCGGTGAACGAAGCCGAAGCCGTGTACGGCCCGGCCGATGCACTGGTGAACAATGCCGGCGTGATGCTGCTGGGCCAAGTGCACGAGCAGGATCCTGAGCAGTGGGACCGGATGATCGACATCAACGTCAAAGGCCTGCTCAACGGTGTGCATGCCCTGGCGAGCGGCATGGTCGCACGCCGCGCCGGCACCCTGATCAACGTCAGCTCCGTCGCCGGGCGCAAGACCTTCCCCAACCATGTCGCCTACGTCGGCACCAAGTTCGCCGTGCATGGCCTGTCGGAAAACCTGCGCGAAGAGCTGGCGCCACACAACGTGCGTGTCGTCACCATCGCACCGGGCGCGGTCGAGACCGAGCTGCTCGGCCACACCACCGACGAGGGCATCAAGCGCGACTACGAGTCGTGGAAAGCCAATGACATGGGCGGCGTAGTACTCAAGGCCGAGGATGTGGCCGGGGCGATCGTCTGGGCGTACCAGCAGCCGCAACATGTGTGCATCCGCGAGATCGTCCTGGCAGCCACTGCCCAGCAACCCTGATCGGCAAGCGCCCCCACAGGCACGCTAGGTGCCTGTGGGGGCGCTTGCTCAGCGCTGTACTTCATCCTCCCGAACCTGCACGCTGGCGGTCATCCCTGCGCTGAGATTCACCCCTGCGGGGATCTCGTCCAGCCTGATCCTCACCGGTATCCGCTGCGCCAACCTGACCCAGTTGAAGGTCGGCTCCACCTCCGGTAACAACTGTCCGTCCGGGGTCGAGTTGCGGTCAGTGATGCCCCGGCTGATGCTCTCCACATGCCCATGCATGGCCTCCCCCGCCCCCATCAGCCAGACCTTCACCGGATCCCCGACACGAATGCGCGGCAGCTTGGTTTCCTCGAAATAGGCCTGAATATAGAAGGTCGAGTCGTCCACCAGCGCCATCATCGATTGCCCGGTATTGACGTAGTTGCCTTGGGCCAGTCGCAGGTTGGTGATGTGACCGTCGCGCGGTGCGCGCACTTCGCTACGGGCCAGGTTGATCTTGGCCACCTGCAGTTGCGCTTGCGCCTCGTGCAGTTCACCACGGGCGATGGCAGCGTTGATCTGGGCGTTCTCGCGCAGCTCGGCGCTGATCGCCTCCGGCCCAAGGGCCGTGCGCCGAGCCGCTTCGCGCTCACGCAGGCGCAACTGCTGGGTGCGGGTTTCAGCCACGGCACTGGCCTGGTCGAAAGCCGCCTGGAAGCGCTCGTGATCGATGATCATCAAGACATCGCCGGCCTTCACCGGCTGGTTGTCGTGTACCCGCAGTTCGCGCACCCAGCCGGACACGTCCGGGGCGATCACCACCACATCGGCCCGCACCCGCGCATCGCGCGTCCAGGGAGTAAGCATGTAGTACTGCCAGAGGTGATATCCGGCAAACACGGCAATGGCCACCACACACAGGGTGACCAGGGTACGTACAGCTGTACGCATGGACTGACTCCTTACAAAGGTCCCAACAGATGTACCACCAACGACAGCACACAGACGAACAACGCCGCATCGAACAGCGCTTCATGCCAGATCCAGCGACCTAGTGGCGTCGCCTGCACCACCCAGCGCAACAGCCCAGTAAGCACCAACGCCATCAACACGTAGATCAGAAACGGGCTGAGCAATACGCCGCCCAGCGCCCACTCACGCAACCCCATGGACTTCCTCCTGCCAACGGCACCACTTGCGCCAGCTCTTCTGCAATTGCAGGACCGCGCCGATAGCCAGGCGCAGCGGGTCGCTCGACGGCTGGCGGCGCAGGGCCTCGATGAACTGCTCGCTGGCGGCATCCAGGCGCTGGCCGCGCCCAGGCGCAGGGCCACTGGCCAGAACCGCCTCCAGTTGCTGCAGGTACTGGCGCTCGGCACCGGCCAACGGTACCTGGGCCACCGCCAGGCACATGCGCAGGTGCACCAGTTCGTCACCGATGTCCAAGCCATGCAGGCCATCGTCCCAACGCTTGCGCTCGGCCTCGGGCAATTCGCTGGCATGACGGGCCAACTGCATCAGGCGATCGGCCATGCGTCCACCGAACCAACTGTCGGCGCCCCGCAGGTCGCGATGGGTCAGGCGAACCAGGTCGCTCTGGGTGGCAGCCCTCAGACGCCGACCCAGCCACTTCGGATGACGCAGCACGACCAACCGAAACGCCAGTACCGCCGCCCCCACACCGATGAGCATGGCCTGGGCGCTGTTGAGCATGCTGGCCACGTCGAAGTGCATGGCGTTCAGAGGCGCCACCAGCACGATGAAATGCAGGCAGTACGAGGTCGCCGTCGGCCCCGTGCGCGGATGGGCCATGCCCAGCGCACCGAAGAACAGCGGTACGCCCATGCCAAGACACAGCAAGGCGAAACTGCTCCATTGTGGCAACAGGATCTGCCCGACGAAAAACGCCACCGGAATCGCCAGCAAGATGCCACGCAGAAAGCTCAAGCCGATCTGCGCGCCGTTCTCGCGGCTGGCGAACAGGCTGCAGACCACGCAGGTCAGTACCAGGCCTCCGGGGGCCGAGGGCCAGGCCGTGGCCAGCCAGAAACTGCTCATGACCAGAAACGCCAACGCACTGCGCGAACCGAACAGCAGCGCCAGCGGCAGGTCGCGATGCGCCGCCAGGCCCAGCGATACGTCCTTGGGCGTTCGCCCCTCCTCTACATCCAGCAGCGCCTGGGTGGCGGCCATGGCGAAGTCCAGCAGCAGGGCCAGGCGCGCCAGGCAGAAATGCTCGGCGGGGCTGATCTGTTCGTCGTGGGCGGCGTCCCAGATACGTTGGCGCAATAACAGAAGGCTGGGCTGATCGGGGTTGGCCAACTGGGTCCGAACCTCCTCCAGCCAGGGCGCCAGGTGCGCCGCTTGCTGTTCGTCGAGCTGACGCCACTGACGACGCACCGAACGCGAAATGCGCAGCAGCACCATCAGCTTCTGGCTCAGGCCACGGATTGCGCGGGCCCGCTGGCGGCCACGACTGCCTTCGAACCAGGCATGTTCACGCTGAACGTCGATGGCGACGATGCGCCCAAGGATGTCAAGCAGCCCCTGGCGCGCCTCGTCTTCTCCGCCGAGCATGGCACTGGCGGTCTGCATGCCGTTCTGCCAGGCCTGCCGCGCCTGGCCGCCGAGTTGCTGCTCGACGCGCATCGGCCAGATCAGCGCGCTGGTGGCTGTGGCGCAGACGATGCCCAGGCAGATTTCGGTGCAGCGCGCCACCGCCTGGTCGAACACCTGCAAAGGGTGGTCGATCGCCGGCAACGCGATGATCGCTGCGGTATAGCCCGCCAGCACGAAGGCGTACGCCCAGGCACTGCGTAGCTGGGTTGATGCGGCGGTACAGAGCGCCAGCCACAAGGCAAGGGTCAGCAGGAACAACCACGGGGTCTGGGCGAACAGGCCGATGAACACCACCGACATGAACGTACCGACCAGGGTGCCGGCCAGTCGCGCCAGCCCCTTCTGCACCACCATGCCCGACAGCGGCTGGGCCACGATGAACGCCGTCATCAAGGCCCAGGCGGGTTGTTCCAACCCCCAGCGCAGCGCCAGCCACAGCGCCAGTCCACCGCCCAGCAGGGTCTTGATGGCGAACTTCAGAGCAGGGCTGGTGGGTGCGAACAGGGCCTGGAGGGTGATGGGCACGAAGCGGACCTTGCGGGGGGATATTGAATAGAACGATAGACAACGAACGGAAGAATAAAATGCAATCAACTAATTAGCTAGCTAATCATCTTTTAAAACGGCAAAAAAATAGGCGACCGAAGTCGCCCTAAATGCCTTGCGTGCTCGTATACCCGGAAGGATCAGCGCGATTTGCGCTTGTTCGCATCCTTCCAGATGAAAAGTCCCAGACCGGCAAAGAACGTCAACATCAACCCGACTGTCACCACACCGGCGATCACCACGTTGTCGAAGAACATGTCGGCCTCCCGATTCGTTGCCGTTGTCCGATGTGTGCAAGGTAACGAATGTGCGGGGAGGAGAAATTGACCAGGGTCAATAGGGCCCGGGACCGGGCACAAGAGGGGGCGCAGGTTTGACCTGCATCAGTTTTCAGCGCTTCTTGGGCTTGCCTTTGCCGTTCTTCTTCTTGCTTTTGCTCAACGGCATGGCCTGTTCGAAGGCCTGGCGCATTTCATCCAGGCGCTTGTCCTTGATGTCGTGGATGCGTTTGGCGCGCTCGGCGCCGAAGTCGATCAGGTTGTCTTGGCTCATGGGCGGGCTCGACTGACAGCGGATGCGCCCATGATGAAGCCTGATGGCGACGCTGAACAGCCCCGTCTCAGACTTCGATATCCACCAGCAACCCCTGACGCGGGCGCTCACCGAGCGGCGCCACCGGCACGGTATTGTCGGCATTGAGTTCATCGCCGGGCATGGCGCTGTAGAGCTCTTCCTGCTCGTCCTGGCGGCGTTGCTGACGGCGCTGCTGCTGGCGGCGTTGTTCCTCGCGCAGCCGATAGGCTTCATCCTGCGGGTCGCGCTGCTGCTTGAGGTCGATGGTGCCATCGCTGGAGGCAGGCTGGGCCGGAACCACCGGAGGAATATTGGGGCTCTGCTTGACGGGGTCTTGTTGCGAGGTCACGGGGACGGCACTGAGCGGAATAATCGGCGGCAGCATGAGTCGGTTCTCCTGTAGCCACTGTGTCGGCCAGCCAAGGTGCGCCTTGAGCACATGGACAAGGGTTTGTGCGGCCGGTCACAATACCGTCTGCAAAGTATAGACCGCGATCATTCGCCTTCGTCGTCGGGATCGTCGTCAGCGGGCTGGCTGGTTTCGCTCCAGGGCCGCTTGTAGACCTGTTGCCAGACCGCGTCCATGTGTTCGCGCAACACCTGCGGCGCGCTCTTCAACGACGCACTGTCCTCGCGCTCGCCGCCGATGGGCTCCTCGCCCGCCGGGCTGATCTGCGACTGACCACTGATGCTGTAGATCGCCTCGCCTTCGCGCATTTCGATGCTGATGTCATGCGGGTCGATGCCGCCGCCACAGAAGGCGTGGCTGGCCACGGTGACTTCGGCGACACCATCCTTGTTCAGGTCGGTGACGTCGCTGACATCGGTATAGAAGTCGACATCCAGGTCCAGCCCCGGGCACGTTGTCTCCTGATCGATCTGCCAGCGTGGCTTGAACGCCTCGCTTTCGCTCGCACGCCCATAGAGCGTGGCCTTGAGCACGACCTTGTCGACTTCCTGTTCGCTGTCGGCATCGGTCGCCTGGCCGTCGACACGGCTGAGCACCAGCAGACCTTCGCCTTCGCGGTCGTGGAAATGCACGCTCTTGAGCGGCGTCTGAACGCCCAGGACTTCCAGTTGCTCGACCGGAATCGGCGCGAGGATC
This sequence comes from Pseudomonas sp. NBRC 111143, assembly GCF_001320965.1. Classification (NCBI taxonomy): domain Bacteria; kingdom Pseudomonadati; phylum Pseudomonadota; class Gammaproteobacteria; order Pseudomonadales; family Pseudomonadaceae; genus Pseudomonas; species Pseudomonas sp. NBRC 111143. The sequence continues at coordinate 12,256 of NZ_BCBT01000007.1, forward strand.
TCGAACTTCTTCTGGTCACAGGCTGCGAGCAGCGCCAGGCTGCCCACGGCCAGGGAGAGGTTCAACCAGCGGTGCGTGACAGGCATGTTGGCGCAAGGCCCTCGTTGACTAAAGGGTATTCGTCGATGAAGTGGCTGAACGCTTTGGTCCGCCGGGCCTATCCGTTAAGATAGTGCGCTTTTTCATCGCGGGAGTTCAGGCAGTATGGCGCAGCAGTATCAACCGGGGCAACGCTGGATCAGCGACAGCGAAGCCGAGCTCGGCCTGGGAACCATCCTGGCGCAGGATGGCCGCCTGCTGACCGTGCTCTATCCGGCCACTGGCGATACCCGCCAGTACTCGCTACGCAACGCGCCGCTGACCCGCGTGCGCTTCTCGCCGGGTGACCTGATCACTCACTTCGATGGCTGGAAGCTGACCGTGCGCGAGGTCGAGGATGTCGATGGCCTGCTGGTCTACCATGGCCTGGACGGGCAGAACCAGGCGCGTACCCTGCCTGAGACGCAACTGTCGAACTTCATCCAGTTCCGCCTGGCGAGCGACCGTCTGTTCGCCGGACAGATCGACCCGCTGTCGTGGTTCTCGCTGCGCTACAACACCCTGCAGCACAGCAGCAAGCAGATGCTCTCCTCGCTCTGGGGCCTGGGCGGCTGCCGCGCCCAGCCGATCGCCCACCAGTTGCACATTGCCCGTGAAGTCGCGGACCGTATCGCCCCGCGGGTATTGCTGGCCGACGAAGTAGGCTTGGGCAAGACCATCGAGGCGGGCCTGGTCATCCACCGCCAATTGCTGACGGGCCGTGCCAGTCGCGTGCTGATCCTGGTTCCGGAAAACCTTCAGCACCAGTGGCTGGTGGAAATGCGCCGGCGCTTCAACCTGCAGGTGGCATTGTTCGACGCCGAGCGTTTCATCGAGAGCGATGCCAGCAACCCGTTCGAAGATGCCCAACTGGCGCTGGTGGCGCTGGAGTGGCTGGTCGACGATGAAAAGGCCCAGGACGCCCTGTTCGCCGCCGGCTGGGACCTGATGGTGGTCGACGAAGCCCACCACCTGGTATGGCACGAGGAGCAGGCCAGTGCCGAATACGCGCTGGTCGAGCAGTTGGCCCAGGTCATTGCTGGCGTGCTGCTGCTCACTGCAACCCCCGAACAGCTTGGCCAGGACAGTCATTTCGCCCGCCTGCGCCTGCTGGACCCCAACCGTTTCCACGACCTGGCCGCCTTCCGCGCCGAGAGCGAGCACTATCGCCCAGTAGCCGAAGCCGTCCAGGAGTTGCTCGACGAAGGCCGCCTGTCGCCCAAGGCCCACGCCACCATTCACAGTTTTCTTGGCGCCGAAGGCGAGGCCCTGCTGGCCGCAGTCAGCGATGGCGACAGCCAGGCCAGCGCACGCCTGATTCGCGAATTGCTCGACCGCCATGGCACCGGCCGCGTGCTGTTCCGCAACACCCGCGCCGCGATCCAGGGCTTCCCCGAGCGTCAACTGCACCCCTACCCGCTCGCCAACCCCGAACCTTACAGCGCGCTGCCCGCCGGTGAGCGTGCCGAGCTGTACCCGGAAGTGGCCTTCCAGGCCCAGGGCGAAGGCAGCGACGACGAACGCTGGTGGCGCTTCGACCCACGGGTCGATTGGCTGATCGACACCCTGAAGATGCTCAAGCGCACCAAGGTTCTGGTGATCTGCGCCCATGCCGAGACCGCCATGGACCTGGAAGACGCCCTGCGTGTGCGCTCCGGCATCCCCGCGACGGTATTCCATGAAGGCATGAGCATCCTCGAGCGTGACCGCGCCGCCGCGTACTTTGCCGACGAAGAATTTGGCGCGCAGGTGCTGATCTGCTCGGAAATCGGCAGTGAAGGCCGCAACTTCCAGTTCGCCCACCACCTGGTGATGTTCGACCTGCCGGCGCACCCGGACCTGCTCGAGCAACGCATCGGTCGCCTCGATCGGATCGGTCAGAAACACACCATCCAGCTGCACATCCCGTACCTGCAGGACAGCCCGCAAGAGCGCCTGTTCCAGTGGTACCACGAAGGCCTGAATGCCTTCCTCAACACCTGCCCGACCGGCAGCGCCCTGCAGCACCAGTTCGGCACGCGCCTGCTGGCGCAACTGGTCGGCGGCGACAATGCCGCCTGGAGCGCCTTGGTCGCTGAAGCCCGCGGCGAGCGCGAGCGCCTGGAGGCCGAGCTGCACAGCGGCCGCGACCGCCTGCTGGAGCTCAACTCCGGCGGCGCTGGCGAAGGCGAGGCACTGGTCGAGGCGATTCTCGAGCAAGATGATCAGTTCGCCCTGCCTATCTATATGGAAACCCTGTTCGACGCTTTTGGCATCGACAGCGAAGACCATTCGGAAAACGCGCTGGTGCTCAAACCCAGCGAGAAGATGCTCGACGCGAGCTTTCCGCTGGGCGACGACGAAGGCGTGACCATCACCTACGACCGTGGCCAGGCCCTGTCGCGCGAGGACATGCAGTTCCTGACCTGGGAACACCCGATGGTGCAGGGCGGCATGGACCTGGTGCTGTCCGGCTCGATGGGCAACACCGCCGTGGCGCTGATCAAGAACAAGGCGCTCAAGCCTGGCACCGTGCTGCTCGAACTGCTCTATGTCAGCGAGGTGGTGGCACCGCGTAGCCTGCAACTGGGTCGCTACCTGCCCTCGGCCGCCTTGCGCTGCCTGCTCGATACCAATGGCAACGACCTGGCGCCGCGGGTTGCCTTCGAAACCCTCAACGACCAGCTCGAAAGCGTACCCAAGGCCAGCGCCAACAAGTTCATCCAGGCCCAGCGCGATGTCTTGGCCAAGCGCATCGCCGCTGGCGAGGCGAAGGTACTGCCGGTGCATGACGAGCGTGTCGCCGAGGCGCAGCGTCGCCTGGCCGCTGAAGCCGACGAGGAGCTGGCTCGCCTGACGGCGCTCAAGGCAGTCAACCCGAGCGTGCGTGACAGCGAGATCGATGCCCTGCGCAAGCAGCGCGAACAGGGCCTGGCGATGCTCGAAAAGGCCGCGCTGCGCCTGGAAGCGATTCGCGTGCTGGTGGCCGGCTGACAAAACGGCGAGCCCGCTCCCGCAGCGTTGTACATGCAGGAGCGGGCTTGCCCGCGAAGCACGCGCCCCCTCATCTTTTTTTATAACCTTCCGCTATTGACGTCATGTCCAAATGGTAGAGATCAAACTGCCATTAATCAGGAAGGCCTAGCGCCCCTTTCCTATACTCCGGTTTCAACGGTCTCCACCACGCTGTTTGGGGACGAGTGCAAACTCGACGAAGAGACAGGCAATGGAGTGGCTGGGACTTCAATTGTTCGCCGAGCTTCCGGCGAGCGGACAAATCATCCTCGACTGCCGTCATAACCCTTTCCTGGTCATGCTCGCCTACCTGGTGGCCTGCGCTGCATGCTTCGCCACCCTGGACATGGCCGAGCGGCAAAGTCACAGCGAGGCGCTCAACGCCCGCCGCCAATGGCGGATTCTGGGTGCCTGCTGCCTGGCCAGCGGTATCTGGGCCATGCACTTCATCAGCCTGCTGGCGTTCCAGGCGCCACTTGACGTGCATTACGACATGCCGCTGACCGCCCTCTCGCTGATCATCGCCCTGCTCGCCGCGTGGCTGGCGATGAACAGCCTCGATCGCACTGTGATGCAGTGGCGTCATTACCTGCAGGCTGCGCTGGCGATCGGCCTCGGCATCATCGTGATGCATTACGTCGGCATGGCCGCGCTGCAGACCAGCGCCCTGCAGTACTACCAGACCCCACTGCTGGTCGCCTCGCTGGGCATCGCCGTAGTCACCAGCCTGGTGGCGCTGCTGATGGCCCGGCACTTTCGCAGTGGCAGCGGCACCCTGCATCTGGTGATGAAGTACGGCGCCAGCCTGATGATGGCGGCGGGCATCGTCCTCACCCACTTCACGGGCATGGCGGCACTGTCGCTGGTCATTCCAGACAACCTGCCACTGCAACTGCCCTCGGCCAACAACAGCCTGCAGTTGGGGCTGACCATCGCGTTCATCACCCTGCTGATCAGTGGCAGCAGCATCAGCGCTGCACTGGCCGACAAGAAACTGCAAAGCAAGGAACATGACCTGCGGCGGGTCAATGTGCTGCTCAGCCAGCTCGACCAGGCCCGTGCCTCGCTGCAACAGGCCGCCCACTACGATGCCTTGACCAACCTGATCAATCGCCGCGGCTTCAACCAGGTCTTTGCCGAACGCCTGGCCGAGCAGACCGCAAGCGAAGGCATGCTGGCCGTGATGTTCCTCGACATCGACCATTTCAAGCGCATCAACGACAGCCTCGGGCATGCTGCTGGCGACGAACTGCTCAAGGTGATCGCCGGACACATCAAGGCGGCGACCCGCTCCCAGGACGTGGTGGCACGCTTTGGCGGCGATGAGTTCTGCATCGTCACCAGCCTGCACAACCGCGACGAAGCCCGTCACCTGGCGCAACGCATCATGCAGCGCATGAAGGAGCCCATCAATCTCGGTGGGCGACGCATGGTCATGACCACCAGTATCGGTATCAGCATCTTTCCCGACGATGGACGCAGCGCCGAGGAACTGCTGAAGAATGCCGACCTGGCGCTGTACCAGTCCAAGGGTGGCGGGCGCAACAACCTGAATTTCTTCAACAGCAGCCTGAAGACCCGCGCCACGCTCGAGTTGCAACTGGAAGAGGAACTGCGCGTGGCATTGCTCGAAGAGCGCGGATTGTGCGTGCATTACCAGCCGATCTTCGACCTGCACAGCGCACGGGTCGCCAAGCTGGAAGCCCTGGTACGCTGGCAACACCCGCAGCATGGCCTGCTCGGCCCCGACCGCTTCATCGGTATTGCCGAAGCTAATGGCCTGATCGCCGAACTCGATCTCTGGGTACTGCGCCGCGCCTGCGAAGACGTGGCTGAGCTCAACCGCCTGGGCTACGGACACCTCAAGGTCACGGTCAATTGCTCCGCCGTGACACTGGGGCGCGAGGAACTGGCCAGCGAAGTGGAGATGGCCTTGTTCCAGGCCGGTGTGGCTGCTCGCCAACTGGAACTGGAAGTCACCGAAAACGCCCTGATGGGCGATATCCACCGCACCATCAACCTGCTCAAACGCATCCGCGCCCAGGGCGTGGCCCTGTCGATCGACGACTTCGGCACCGGCTATTCATCACTGGCCTACCTCAAGCGCCTTCCCCTGGACGTGCTGAAGATCGACCGCTCGTTCATCCAGGATGTGCCAGGCAGCCAGCAAGACCGAGAGATCGTCCAGGCCATCATCATCATGGCCCACACCCTGCACCTGCAGGTCGTCACCGAGGGCGTGGAAACCGACGAGCAACGCGCATTTCTCGCCGCCCAGGGCTGCGATTTCCTTCAAGGCTACCTGCTCAGCCGTCCGGTACCGTTGACCGACCTGCCGCCGGTGCTGGAGCGGCTCGACAATCTGGACAGCGACTTCAGTCCCGAGCGCGGAACAGCTCTACCAGGGTCGCCGGATCGTTTTGCAGATGCCCCTGGCTGCCGTGCAGGCGCATCAGTTGCGCGGCGAGGCCACTGATGGGTGTTGCCGAACCTTGCTCGCGGGAAAACTTCACTGCAGTGTCGAGGTCCTTGAGCAAGGTGCGCACATGCCATTTGACCGGGGTGTAGCGACTTTGCGCCATCTGTGGCGCGAGGATCTGCAGCGGCCGGGAGTCGGCGAATCCACCGCAAAGCGCTTCGGCGATCAGGCTGGCATCCACCCCTGAGCGTTCGGCCAGGGCCACCACCTCCGCAATCACCAGGGCATTGCAGGCAACGATCATCTGGTTGCAGGCCTTGGTCACCTGGCCGGCACCAACCGCCCCCATGTGCGTCACGCGCTGGCCGAGGGTCAGCAACACCGGGCGCACGCGCGCCAGGTCCGCAGCGTCGCCACCCACCATGATCGCCAGGGTACCCGCCTCGGCGCCTGGCGTACCGCCGGACACTGGCGCATCCAGCCAGGCCATGCCGCACAGGGCCGCAAGCTCCGCGGCCATGTCGCGGGTGGCGGTTGGCTCGAGGCTGGAGAAATCCACCAGCAACTGGCCGCTACGCCCGCCCTCGGCGATGCCTTGCTCGCCGAACACCACCTCGCGGACCACGCCCGTGTCGGCCAGGCACAGCAGCACGATGTCAGTGTCACGGCACAACGCCGCCGGGCTCTCGGCCAGGCGTGCGCCAGCGGCGACCAGCTCGGCGCACTTCTGCGGGCTGCGGTTCCACACGGTCAGCGGGTAGCCGGCAGCCAACAGACGACGGCACATCGGCAGGCCCATCAGGCCGATCCCGGCGAATCCCAGGGAAGGCAATGCAGTACTCATGAACGACTCCAGGCAAGGATTAAAGAAGCGCGACCTTCGGACGATGCAGTGCAGATGCCAGCGCAAACCCCTAACGACCATAGGGTAAACCCCTATCGCATAGGCAAAAGGCGCACTGCTACAGTCGCCGGATTTACGTAATGGCCAGATGACATATCTTCCGACCGTCCACCACTCCAGGCAAATGGCGCACTATGACCTCCAATAATACTTCTGCCAATGCAGTGCCCGAGCCCTCCACCAACAGCACCTCGTTGACCCTCGGTGGCGGCCAGGCCACCCGCAACGTCCCCGCGCAATACCTGTACTTCACCGAGAGCGATATCCAGCGCATCCTCGACAACCTCGACGGCCTGCGTGACCTGGTATTCCCGCAGGGCCTGCACGCGGAAGACGAAAGCCAATTGCGTCTGGACCAGCAGTTCCCCTCGGTATGCCTGATCGGCCTTGGGCGCTGTGGTTCGAACATTGCCCTGGACGTGGCGGAACTGGTGTACAACGCGCGCACCTTCTTCCTCAACGAGTTCAACAACGAAGACCGCAACAGGAACGAAGGCGGCTACAGCCCTGCACGCTGGATCCGACAGAACCTGCGCCTGGTACAGAACAAGGGCGCCAAACCGGTATTTCTGGTCGAGCCACTGGTGATGCTCGGCGATCTGGACAAGGACATCGCCGGGCGCATCCGCTTCTCGCGCAAGGGTGAGCGCGGCGGGTTCCTGCGCGACTACAGCAAGATGAAGATCATGGACCTGTCCGAGGTGCACGCCGGCGGCGCCGGCAATGCGCCGATCCTCGGCCAGTACCTGGCCAAGATCATCCTGAACAAGGATACCCAGCGCTTCTCGAGCGCCGACTGGAAACTGATCCACTCCTACCTGATCGATTCCTGCGGCATCAAGGCCAACCAATCGCGCCTGTACTTCTACATCTTCAGCGCTGGCGGCGGCACCGGCTCAGGGATGGCCTCGGAGTTCGGCCTGGCCCAGCAATACTCGTACATGAACAAGACCTTCGACACCAAGCCGGCCGACGAGAACGACGGCAAGGGCGGGCATTCGTTCGTTTTCGAGCCGATCTTCACCAGCGGCATCTGCGTGCTGCCCAATGCCTCCGACCACCGCAGTGAAATGTCCGAGGCCTTGCACATCAATGCCGGGCGCCTGTTGTGCAAGTACTTGTCCGAAGAATGGGATTTCTCGTACAACTTCGATAACGAAGACAGCAGCGAAGCCAGCGTCATGGGGCGCATCCGCCCGTGGAACGCCATGATGCTGATCTCCAACGACATCATGCGCTACGCCGAAGAGAGCGATGACGGAACGATCCAGAACATCGACGTCAATGCCATGGAGAAGCACGCCAACCAGTACATCTCCCAGCAGATCTTCAACATCCTCACCGCTCAGGCCGTGACCACCGACTACGACCAGAACTACTTCCGCCGCGCCGGCATCGACATTGGCGAAACCATCCGCCTGGACGCCAACGACCTGTTCATGAGCCTCGCGGGCCCGGTAGCCATCGCCTATGCCGAATCGGTAGTGCCGGAGGCGCCCGCGCAGGGCTCGGACAAGTTCAAGGTGTTCGAACGCGAATCGCCGCGCCTGGACATCGACGACCTGTTCTTGCGCTCCATCGACCTTCCCCATTTCAACAAACAGACCCAGGCCATCGAGGGCATCAGCCTGCTGCCCATCGAGTCGCGCCGCTATCGCGCGGCACTGGAGCAGTACAAGGCCTCGGGCTTCGACGCGGCGGCACTGCACGACCTGCATTTCTTCAAGAACTGCTCGTCGGTGGTATCGATCGTGTCGCTGCCCAAGGACTACAAGCTGTCGTACATGGACCTGAACCGGCTCAAGACCCACCTCAACAGCCTGTTCCCCAACACCACGCTCAAGCGCTACGCGTTGGTGATCGGCGCCTCGGCCAACCTGTCGCTGACCACCCTGATCGCCAAGAGCCCATGCCTGTCGGACGACTTCCTGACGCTGATCGTGGCCTTCATCAAGCGCTGCTTCGCGCGCACGCCCTACCGTTTCGACGACACGCTGGACAACGCGATCCTGGAATTCATCACCAGCGAGCATTTCGACGAAGACCGTATCGATGACCTGCTCAACGAGTTCGAGAACCCGGCGAAAATCCTCGATACCAACTGGTATGCGATCAAACCGATGTACGAGAAGAAGTACCGCGAGCTGATCAACGACAAGAGCCGCTTCGTCTCGATCAACGACATCCGCCTGTCGCGCGAATGCGTGAAGAAAGCGGTGAAGTACCTGCGCGAGATCTTCAGGCATCGGATCGGCAAGACCCGGGTGATTTCGCTCAACAGCCATACCGGGCGGGTGGATTACTGAGGGCCGGCATCTGACTCCTGTAGGAGTGGCGGTTCGCCGCTCCTACAAGGGAATTACGCATCCCGTAAACTGTTACCGCACTGGCGAACGCCCCGGCGACCTGTTACTTACTTCCACCTTACGTCAGCGTCAACACGCACCAACAAGGTGCGATCAACTGCTTTTTCGCACTAAAAACGCCCGCTATTATTCCGCTTTCTTCACCTGGATCACGATGAACGGCGAAACCACCACCGCCCAGATCTCAGGATCACGGGTTTGCAGGTCTAGCGCCTGCTCTGCAGTGAGCGGTCCGACAACGCCATCATTACGCCACTTGGCGAAGATTTCGCTGCGATTCTCGGCCATCGCCTCGGCAACGGCGATCAGGTCCAGGCTGGAGTCGACCCAAATCAGGTCACCCTTGGCCCAGAAACGCTCCAAGGCTTTCCACTCGATAATCGCGGTCTCGCCGAGCAATTTGGCATAGAGGGTGCTTGTGTGATCAGTCATGGGGGTTCCTGCCGACAGAATGGCCGTTTGAAAAGGCCGGCATTTTTGCAGAAAAACCCGGTTTCAAATACGTAATTTGATCGACGGGCCCCGGTTGTATGGGGTTGGGCCCGGGATAGAGGCAAAGTGATGGCGCTTTTCTGTATCTTTATGTCGATCATGCGACACCCCGGGAAACAGGCGCTTTTTGCCCGCTTTTCAAGCGCTCGGACAGCGCTCTACACTGTACCGGTACAGTTCCGGGACATGTTCCGGGGAAGGTGGGCTTGCGACATGGCACGAGCGTGCCGCAAATCCCGCCCGGTCTGTAGCCCTGGCCGCCAGGACTATAAGAATTACAACAGAATGAGTGGAGCACTATGATCAAGATTTCCAAGCTGTTCGCCGCAATGGTCCTGGCCGGGGTAGCCAGCCATTCGTTTGCCGCCGATACCATCAAGATCGGCATCGCCGGTCCCAAGACCGGTCCGGTAACCCAGTACGGCGACATGCAGTTCATCGGCGCCAAACAGGCCATCAAAGACATCAACGCCAAGGGTGGCGTCGACGGCAAGATGCTCGAGGCCAAGGAATATGACGACGCGTGCGACCCGAAACAGGCCGTTGCAGTCGCCAACAAAGTGGTCAACGACGGCGTCAAGTTCGTCATCGGCCACCTGTGCTCCAGCTCCACCCAGCCTGCGTCCGACATCTACGAAGACGAAGGCGTGATCATGATCACCCCCGCCGCCACCTCCCCGGAAATCACCGCCCGTGGCTACAAGCTGATCTTCCGCACCATCGGTCTGGACAGCGCCCAGGGCCCGGCAGCCGGCAACTACATTGCCGACCACGTCAAGCCCAAGGTCGTTGCCGTCCTGCACGACAAGCAGCAGTACGGTGAAGGCATCGCCACCGCGGTCAAGCAGACCCTCGAGAAGAAAGGCACCAAGGTCGCCGTCTTCGAAGGCCTGAACGCCGGTGACAAGGACTTCTCCTCGATCATCCAGAAGCTCAAGCAGAACAACGTCGACTTCGTCTACTACGGTGGCTACCACCCAGAGCTGGGCCTGATCCTGCGCCAGGCGCAAGAGAAGGGCCTGAAAGCCAAGTTCATGGGTCCGGAAGGTGTCGGCAACGACTCCATCTCGCAGATCGCCCAGGGCGCTTCGGAAGGTCTGCTGGTCACCCTGCCGAAGTCGTTCGACGCTGACCCTGAGAACAAGGCCATCGTCGATGCCATCAAGGCTGACGGCAAGGATCCTAGCGGTCCGTTTGTGTTCCCGGCCTACTCCGCTGTCGAGCTGATCGCCAAGGGTATCGAAGCCGCCAAGTCCGAAGACACCGACAAGGTGGCAGCCGCCATCCACGCCGGCAAGTTCAAGACCCCGACCGGCGAGCTGTCCTACGACGAGAAAGGCGACCTGAAAGACTTCAAGTTCGTGGTCTACGAATGGCACTTCGGCAAGCCGAAGACCGAAGTCTCCCCTCAGTAACTGCGTGACTAATAGCTGACCGAGAAGCCCACTGTGCGAGCAGTGGGCTTTGTTTTACGAGGTTCATGGACTTGATTCCCGCGATCCGGGAGCCGGTTCACCTGAAAATCTTAAAACCGTCACCCGCGGTTTCCTGGCTGTGCCCACTGACTTGGCGAAGACCACGAAACGGGCCGGGCCCATCGCCCGCCAGCGAAATGCAAATCAGGTTTTTAGGAGCGCTGTAATGCCTGAGATCTACCATTTCTTCCAACAACTGGTTAATGGATTGACCATCGGCAGCACCTATGCCTTGATCGCCATCGGTTACACGATGGTGTACGGCATCATCGGGATGATCAACTTCGCCCATGGCGAGGTGTACATGATCGGATCCTACGTGGCCTTCATCGCCCTCGCGGGCCTGGCCATGATGGGTATCCACTCGCTGCCGATCCTCATGACCGTGGCCTTCGTCGCCACCATCTGCGTGACCAGTGCCTACGGCTACAGCATCGAACGGGTCGCCTACCGGCCGCTGCGTAACAGCAACCGCCTGATCCCGCTGATTTCCGCCATCGGCATGTCGATCTTCCTGCAGAACACCGTGCTCCTGTCGCAGGATTCCAAGGACAAATCCATCCCCAACCTGATTCCGGGCGCCTTCTCGTTCGGCCCGGGCGGTGCGGAGGAAGTGCTGGTGTCCTACATGCAGGTCCTGGTATTCGTCGTCACGCTGGTGGCCATGACCTGCCTGACCCTGTTCATCTCCCGTTCCCGTCTGGGCCGCGCCTGCCGCGCCTGCGCCGAGGACATCAAGATGGCCAACCTGCTGGGCATCAACACCAACAACATCATTGCCCTGACCTTCGTCATCGGCGCCGCCCTGGCAGCCGTGGCGGCCGTGCTGCTGAGCATGCAGTACGGGGTGATCAACCCCAACGCCGGCTTCCTGGTAGGCCTTAAAGCCTTCACCGCAGCGGTTCTGGGCGGCATCGGCAGCATCCCGGGCGCCATGCTCGGCGGGCTGGTGCTGGGTGTGGCCGAAGCCTTCGGCGCCGACATCTTCGGCGACCAGTACAAGGATGTGGTGGCGTTTGGCTTGTTGGTTCTCGTCTTGCTGTTCCGGCCGACCGGCATCCTGGGCCGTCCGGAGGTTGAAAAAGTATGAACAGAAATCTCAAACAGGCGTTCTTCAGCGCCTTGCTGGTCTGGGCCGTCGCCTTCCCGGTGCTGGGCCTGAAGCTGAGCATCGATGGCATCAGCCTGATCGTGCACAGCCAGGGCAGCTTCACCATCAGCATCATTGCCGTGTGTTCGATACTGATGTTCCTGCGTGTGCTGTTCGACAAGCAGTGGAGCTCAGTGATGGGTGGGCGTTCCGATCGCAAACTGATCCCGCCTTCGGTGAGCAACTTCCTGACCCTGCCCAAGACCCAGCGCTGGATCATCCTCGGCCTGATCGTGGCCGCCCTGATCTGGCCGTTCTTCGGCTCGCGCGGCGCGGTCGACATCGCCACCCTGATCCTGATCTACGTGTTGCTGGGCCTGGGCCTGAACATCGTGGTCGGCCTGGCCGGCCTGCTCGACCTGGGTTACGTCGGTTTCTACGCCGTCGGTGCCTACAGCTACGCCATGCTCTCGCACTACCTGGGCTGGAGCTTTTGGGTCTGCCTGCCGATCGCGGGCCTCATGGCCGCAACCTTCGGTTTCCTGCTCGGCTTCCCGGTACTGCGCCTGCGCGGCGACTACCTGGCGATCGTCACGCTCGGCTTCGGCGAAATCATTCGCCTGTTCCTGCGTAACCTCACCGACTGGACCGGCGGCCCCAACGGCATCAGCAACATCCCCAAACCCGAGTTCTTCGGGCTCACCTTCGAACGCCGTGCGGCAGAGGGCATGCAGACCTTCCATGAGTTCTTCGGGCTGGAATACAACTCGATCAACAAGGTCATCTTCCTCTACCTGGTCGCCCTGCTGCTGGCATTGCTCGCGCTGTTCGTGATCAACCGCCTGCTGCGCATGCCGATCGGGCGTGCCTGGGAAGCGCTGCGCGAAGACGAGATCGCCTGCCGCGCGCTGGGCCTGAACCCTACCGTGATCAAGCTCTCGGCCTTCACCCTGGGCGCCTGCTTCGCAGGTTTCGCCGGCAGCTTCTTCGCCGCGCGCCAGGGGCTGGTGACACCGGAGTCGTTCACCTTCATCGAGTCGGCGATCATCCTCGCCATCGTCGTGCTTGGCGGCATGGGCTCTCAGTTGGGCGTGATTCTCGCGGCCATCGTGATGATCCTGCTGCCTGAGCTGATGCGTGAGTTCAGCGAATACCGGATGCTGATGTTCGGTGCGCTGATGGTGTTGATGATGATCTGGCGTCCGCAAGGCCTGCTGCCTATGCAACGTCCACACATGGAGCTGCGTCGATGAGCCGCGAAATTCTGCAAGTCAGCGGCCTGAGCATGCGCTTCGGCGGCTTGTTGGCGGTCAACGGCGTGGGCCTGACCGTCAAGGAAAAACAGGTGGTGGCCCTGATCGGTCCGAACGGCGCCGGCAAGACCACCGTGTTCAACTGCCTGACCGGCTTCTACAAGCCAAGTGGCGGCACCATCCTGCTCGACGGCCAGCCGATCCAGGGCCTGGCCGGCCACCAGATCGCCCGCAAGGGCGTGGTGCGGACCTTCCAGAACGTACGTCTGTTCAAGGAAATGACCGCGCTGGAAAACCTGCTGATTGCCCAACACCGCCACCTGAACACCAACTTCTTCGCAGGCCTGTTCAAGACCCCGGCGTTCCGCCGCAGCGAGAAGGAAGCCATGGAGCGGGCCCAGTACTGGCTGGAGAAGGTCAACCTGACCGAGTTCGCCAACCGTACCGCCGGCACCCTCGCCTACGGCCAGCAGCGCCGGCTGGAAATCGCCCGGTGCATGATGACCCAGCCACGGATCATCATGCTCGACGAACCGGCAGCAGGCCTGAACCCCAAGGAAACCGAAGACCTCAAGGCCCTCATCGGCTACCTGCGCGAATCCCACAACGTGACCGTGCTGCTGATCGAGCACGACATGAAACTGGTGATGAGCATTTCCGACCACATCGTGGTGATCAACCAGGGCACGCCCCTGGCCGATGGCACGCCGGAGGAAATCCGCGGCAACCCTGATGTGATCAAGGCCTACCTGGGGGAAGCGTAAATGCTGAAGTTCGAGAACGTTTCCACTTTCTACGGCAAGATCCAGGCGCTGCACAGCGTCAACGTGGAAATCAACCAGGGCGAGATCGTCACGCTGATCGGCGCCAACGGCGCCGGCAAGTCGACCCTGCTGATGACCCTGTGCGGCTCGCCGCAGGCACACAGCGGCAGCATCAAGTACCTGGGCGAAGAGCTGGTCGGCCAGCCCTCCTCGCACATCATGCGCAAGAGCATCGCGGTGGTGCCGGAAGGCCGCCGCGTGTTCGCCCGCCTGACCGTCGAGGAAAACCTGGCCATGGGCGGTTTCTTCACCGACAAGGGCGATTACCAGGAGCAGATGGACAAGGTCCTGCAACTGTTCCCGCGCCTGAAGGAGCGCTTCACCCAGCGCGGCGGCACCATGTCCGGCGGCGAGCAGCAGATGCTGGCCATCGGCCGGGCGCTGATGAGCAAACCCAAGCTGCTGCTGCTCGACGAGCCGTCGCTGGGCCTGGCGCCGATCATCATCCAGCAGATCTTCGACATCATCGAACAGCTGCGCCGTGATGGCGTGACGGTGTTCCTGGTAGAGCAGAACGCCAACCAGGCGCTGAAGATCGCCGACCGCGCCTATGTGCTGGAGAACGGCAAGGTGGTGATGCAAGGGACTGGTGAGGCATTGCTGACCGATCCGAAGGTGCGTGACGCGTACCTGGGTGGTTGAATGATCAAAGGGCCTGCGGGCCCTTTTTTCATGATCCCGCGAAATACGACACTGGGTGATGACCCTTGTGAAGCCAACGCTCGCTGGGTAACGTGACTCCCCTCGATACCCGCGACCCCGGAGTCTGCACGATGCGTCTCACCCCTCCCCTGCTGCTCGCCGCCCTGCTGCCCCTGTTCGCCGGCTGCCAGATGCTCGCCGAGCAACCAAGCGACCCGAACGTCGGCACTACCCGCATGCAAGGCGAACTCAGTGCAGCCAATGGCCAGTTGCTGTTCAAGCCCTGCAGCGAGGCTCGTCGCTTCGTGGTCAAGGATGCCGCTGGAACCGGCATCCTGCAGGAAGCCGCCAACCTCGCCAGTGGCCCCAAGACCACGCTGTTCGCCGATATCCGCGGGCGCCTGGCCGGCAGTCGCGAGGCCAACAGTGACGGCCAGCTGGACGTTACCCGGCTGTACCGAGTCGAAGCCTCCGCCAGTGCCTGCGAAGACCCCAACTTCAAGCAACTGACCCTGCGTGCCGGCGGGCACGCACCCGACTGGGACATCAAGGCCAGCGGCAAGGGCATGGTGATCAACCGTGAAGGCAAGGATCCGCTGCCGCTGCCCTTCCTCGAAGAGCAGATGCCCGGCGGCGGCCTGAGCCTGTCCAGCGAAGCCAACGGCCAGCGCGTCGAGTTGTGGGTCGCGCCGCAGCGCTGCGTGGAGCCTGGCACTGGCGCCGTGCGTCACCTGCGCGCCGAACTGCGCATCGATGGCCAGGCCCTGCAAGGCTGTGCTTACTACGGCGGTGCGCGCGACAACTGATCATCGGGTACTTTTATCCTGCCAGTCGGGGCGGCGAACAGCTTATACTTGGCGGTTTGAGTAAAGCCGCCGGCCGCCCATGGCCGGGATACTGGACCCTGCCATGCTACGAATCACCGAACTGAAGCTGCCCCTGGACCATCCCGACGAAGCCTTGCGCGAGGCTATCGTCCAGCGCCTGGGGATCCGCGACGAGCAACTGCTCGGCTTCAACCTGTTCAAGCGCAGCTACGACGCACGCAAGAAGAACAGCGAACTGCTGTTCATCTACACCATCGACCTTGAAACCAGCAACGAAGCCGAGCTTCTGCACAAGTTCGCCGATGATCGCAATATCAGCGTGGCGCCGGACGTCAGCTACAAGTTCGTCGGGCATGCCCCGGCCGATCTTCAGCAACGTCCGATCGTGGTCGGCTTCGGCCCGTGCGGTATCTTTGCAGGCCTGCTGCTGGCGCAGATGGGCTTCAAGCCGATCGTGCTTGAGCGCGGCAAGGAAGTACGCCAGCGCACCAAGGATACCTGGGGCCTGTGGCGCAAGAGCGTGCTCAACCCCGAATCCAACGTGCAGTTCGGCGAAGGCGGCGCCGGCACCTTCTCCGACGGCAAGCTGTACAGCCAGATCAAGGACCCGCAGCACCATGGCCGCAAGGTGCTCGAAGAATTCGTCAAGGCAGGCGCACCGGAGGAAATCCTCTACATCAACAAGCCGCACATCGGCACCTTCCGCCTGACCAGCATGGTCGAGAAGATGCGTGAGGAGATCATTGCCCTGGGCGGTGAAATCCGCTTCCAGGAGAAGGTCACCGACCTGCTGGTCGATGGCGAACAGCTCACCGGTGTCGTTCTGGAAAGCGGCGAACAGCTGCACTCGCGCCATGTGGTGCTGGCCCTGGGGCACAGTGCCCGCGACACCTTCCGTATGCTCCACGCCAGGGGTGTGTTCATGGAGGCCAAGCCCTTCTCGGTGGGCTTCCGTATCGAGCACCCGCAATCGCTAATCGACAAGGCGCGCCTGGGCAAGTACGCCGGGCATCCCAAACTCGGCGCCGCCGACTACAAACTGGTCTACCACGCCAAGAACGGCCGCTCGGTCTACAGCTTCTGCATGTGCCCGGGCGGTACCGTGGTCGCCGCCACCAGCGAGCCGGGGCGGGTAGTCACCAACGGCATGAGCCAGTATTCGCGCAATGAGCGCAATGCCAACTCGGGCATCGTCGTGGGCATCGACCCTGAGCGTGACTACCCGGGCGGCCCGTTGGCCGGCATCGAGTTGCAGGAACGCCTGGAAGCCCACGCCTATGTCATGGGCGGCAGCAACTACCAGGCGCCGGCGCAACTGGTCGGCGATTTCGTCGCAGGTCGTGCGTCCACGGCGCTGGGCAGCGTCGAACCTTCCTACAAACCAGGCGTCACTCTCGGTGACCTGGCTCCCAGCCTGCCCGACTTCGCCATCGAGGCGATTCGCGAAGCGCTACCGGCCTTCGATCGCCAGATCAAGGGCTACAACCTGCACGATGCAGTGCTGACCGGCATCGAGACACGTACCTCGTCGCCACTGCGCATTACCCGTGGCGAGGACTACCAGAGCCTGAACCTCAAGGGGCTGTTCCCGGCCGGTGAAGGGGCAGGCTATGCCGGCGGCATCCTGTCGGCGGGCGTCGATGGCATTCGGATCGCCGAAGCGGTCGCGCGCGACATGCTGGGAATCGAGGCCTGACGCCCCGAGCCAGGCCAGTTGCACGGGCTATTGCCGAGTACTGCGGTTCTTGCGGTACTCGGCCACATAGCCCAGCTTGCGGCTCGCAGTCTTGTCCAGTTCCTTGCGGTCAACGCTGCGATAACCACCCAGTTGGCGCGCAGTGAAGCCGCTGTCGCCAACAACCTCGTCCGGGGCCAGCGTCACCATCAACCTGGCGGCTGCGGCAACCGCCTGCCGATAACCGCTGCGCTCATCAAGATCGAAAGCTGCCAGCGGCAACGTTCCCCGCAGCCAGTTGCCCCAGTAAAACTCGAGAAACTCAGGCGTCACGTCACCTGAGCGCGGTTTGTCGTAGCCAACCTTGCGGGCGAAGTACACCAGGGACCGATACGGGTCATCGGCCATATCACTCAAGCCAACATGGGCGGGTAGCTGGGTAGGTTTGATCGGCTTGCCGTCAGCATCGCGCAGCCAGGTCTTGCGGGCCTGCTGCATGCGCTGCCAGAACTGCGCAAGGTCGGTGCTGTCGCTGAAATCGTCGGTGACTCTCACCCAGACCTTCAAGCCACGACCTGCCCACTCGGCGAGGCTGGTGAAACCATGGTGACCATCGGTGAGATAAAGGCGCCCGTCCGGGCCGACGACGACCGTCTTCATGTCAGTCTTGCGAGTACCTATGGGGGCCTCACAGGCAAAGCTGTCAGGATTGCTCAACTCGGCGCCTTTGCCCACCGCACGAGCCTCGCCCTGCCCGTTGACTTCACAATAGTCATCGAAGGCCCTTTTCGGCTCGGCGGCATAACGACCCAGCTTGTAATAGATCTGGTCGAATCCGATGACAGCCTGGGTTGGGTGTAATTGCTCGATGTTGACCTCCAGCAGCTGTCCGATGCGGGCAGGCTCGCCATCGGCTCGGGCCTGGGTACAGAGCAGAAACAGCGCCAAAACGGTAGTGCAGAAGCGGATCATGGTATTCCTCGCGGTCAGGCAAGCCCCGGAGCACCGGGGCTGCTACATGTCTGGTGCAGGGCTCAGAAAACATACTGCAGGCGCATCGCCACGGCGTCGCCAGAGTCATCACCGGCCTGGTTGCTGATGCCATCGACGTTTGTTTTCACATAATTGGCCGAAACCTTGACCTGATCATTTACATACCAGTTGACGCCCAAGGTGTGCAGCTTCGTCCGGTTATCCAGGTAACCGCGCTCTTCGACTCGCGCGGCATCGAAGCGGTAGAAGACCTCCCATGCCCCCAGTTGCTTGTCGGACGGCTTGACCTTGTCGAACTTGCCACCGTTGAGTTTGTAACCCCGAGGCTCGCCAGTGAGGGTGTAGGCCAACTGGCCGTAGTACCCCTCAGCTTTTCGATCATTGCGCCTGGTATCCGATACTGCATCAAGATCCCGGCGCAGGTACTCGGCCTGCACCGACAAAGCCCCCCGCGCCCAGGCGGCTTCCAGCCCCCAGACCGCATCACCTTCGTAGGCTCCGGCAACGCCAGGAGCGAGGTCCACGCGATTGCCGTTGACAGCGTCCTCGGAGGTTGCGCGCGCCCCCAGGCGTGAACGGATACGACCGTTGCTGGCAAGCTTGTCAATATCACTCATGGCGTAATCGACACCAAAATGCAGCACATTGCCAGGCTCGGCCCAAGGAGCGACGACGGCGCGGAGGTTATAGGTGTTGGTGTTCTTGCCCTTCTTGTCTTCCTGCCCCTTGGGGCGATTGACGCTGGCGACGCCATAGAACAGATCGGTGCTGGCGCTCACTTGCACGCCCATGCCGTCTGCATGGTCGGCTACCCATGGGGCCAGATCGCCGAGCAGGCTACGCTCCATGGTGGTTGTCCATTTGGAACTGGTAGCTTGCTCCAGCCCGAAGTCGGGATCAAAACGCCCCACCTTGATCGTCACCGGCTCCAGCGCCAGGTAGCTGACAGAGGCTTCCTTCCAGGACGTCGCACCGTCGTCGGCGAAATCGATGGAGAACTCATAAGACCAATCACCATAGGCCTTGCCATTCAGCTCCAACCTGGCACGACGCAGGAAAGCCTCGTTCGCGCGCTTGCCGTTCTTGCTATAGATCCCATCGAACTCGCTGTAGTCAGCCTGCAACAGGCCACCTATCTGAAAAGCGAATTGCTTGTCGGTCGTGGCAACCTCAAGCCCCCCCTTGGTCTTGATGACGATATCAGCCCCATCGGTTGTGACGGTACCGGCTGCTGCCTGGGTGCTGATCATCAATCCCAGAGCGCCCGCAGCAAATCCGAAACGACAGCGTGCCAGGCGGTGAATAGCGTTCATGCAACTTCTCCCAAAGTAATGGTTTTCTACCGCCGGACCACAGCCGATCGGTGGCAGCAGAGCCTGTTGGGAGCGCATTACAATTAGGTTTCCTTGAAATAATTAGCCAATAAAATCAAACAATTAGTGGGATTTTTTGAAATTTCACCAGCCATGTTCTTAGAAGGCAGACACCCAATTCTGTTGAGAGCGGGTGAACGATCCGAGCAGGATGTAGGCCAATGCGCGGTCTCCATCTCCCCCTCCGTGACGCTTGTTTGGAAGAAAAGCGTTGCAGCGCCGATTTCAACGGTAAAACGGCTCTGCAGTCGCCTGAATATTCTGGGAGTCCAGAGGGATACCTCCGCCCAGGTGTCAGATAGCCAAAGCGCAATCATTTATAACAAAAAAGAATATAGTTTTTGTTTTAAAGAATATCGCTGCACGTTAGGGTGTACGCCCGTTCCGTTCAAATACGTACTGGAGACGCTCGCCTGTGCGCAGCCTTATCAATCGTTTCCTGCAGCTGGAGTCTGCCAGCGGCCTGCTGCTCATCATCGCGGCGGTCATTGCCCTGATCGTCAACAACTCACCCCTGTCGCACCTGTACATGGGCTTTCTCGACGTTCCTGTCGCGGTGCAGATCGGTGCCCTGCAGATCGCCAAGCCGCTGCTGTTGTGGATCAACGATGGCCTGATGGCGCTGTTCTTCCTGCTGATCGGCCTGGAGGTCAAGCGCGAGGTACTCGAAGGCCAGTTGTCCAAGCCCTCGCAGATCATTCTTCCTGCCACTGCAGCGGTCGGCGGCATGCTGGTACCGGCGCTGATCTACTGGTTCATCAACCGTGATAACCCCGCCACACTGGCTGGCTGGGCCATCCCTACCGCCACCGACATCGCGTTCGCCCTTGGTGTGCTCGCGCTGCTCGGCAAGCGTGTGCCGGTATCGCTCAAACTGTTCCTGATGACCCTGGCGATCATCGACGACCTCGGTGCGATCATCATCATCGCGCTGTTCTATTCCGGCGAGCTTTCGAACATGGCATTGATGCTTGCCGGAGTTTGTCTGCTGGCGCTGCTGGGCATGAACCGCCTCGGGGTGAAGAAACTTGCGCCCTACCTGATCGTCGGGCTGGTGCTTTGGGTCTGCGTGCTGAAGAGCGGCGTCCATGCCACCCTTGCCGGCGTGGCGCTGGCAATGTTCATCCCCCTGGGCACTGGCGACAAGAAAAATACCTCTCCACTACTCACCCTGGAGCACGCGCTACACCCCTGGGTGGCCTACGCGATCCTGCCGCTGTTCGCGTTCGCCAATGCTGGAGTATCGCTGACCAATGCCAGCGCGGAGAGCTTCACGCATTCGGTGCCCATGGGCATCGCCATCGGATTGCTGCTGGGTAAGACGGTCGGCGTGTTCGGCCTGACCTGGATGGCCATCAAGCTGCGCCTGGCCGCCCTGCCCGCGGGCGCCAACTGGGGCCAGGTGTTTGGCGTCGCGATTCTGTGCGGTATCGGTTTCACCATGAGCCTGTTCGTTGGCTCCCTGGCCTTCCCATCCGGTGTCAGCGAGTATGCCGGGGAGGACCGCATGGGCATCCTCACCGGCTCGCTCTTCGCGGCGTTGATCGGCTATGCCGTGACTGCGGCGGCCAGCCGCAAGCGACAAGTATCGGTTGCAACCAGCTGATAGCATCAGGCACAAAAAAACCCCGACCGGCCTCGCCGGATCGGGGTTTTCTTTGCACTGCGAAATCAGTGAGTGACGCGGCTGGTGCCATCGACGGTCATGATGCGCACACGCTCACCAACGCGGAAGATCTCGTTCTGCTGCACTTGCTGCACATAGGCGCGCATGCTGCCGTCGTCTTCACGCACGGTAATTTCAACGCCTTGGGTGCGGGTCAGGCCTTCTTCAGCGGCCGAGCCTGCCAGGCCGCCTGCCACGGCACCGATCACCGCAGCAACGATACTGCCGCGACCACCCCCTACGGCGCTGCCCGCGACGCCACCCACAATGGCACCGGCGCCACCGCCGATCGGAGTCTTGGTACCCTCGATCTTGACCGGGCGCAGGGATTCGATCGTGCCCATGCGCACAGTCTGCACGCGACGGGCTTCATCTCGAGAGTAACTGTCACCGGTCAGGCTGGACTGGCAGCCACCGAGCAACAGCGCCATGGTGGTGAAGCTTGCCACCATCAAAACGGATTTACGCATGGGGAATCTCCATAAGTCAGGTGTCCATTAGACTCCCCGTGTTGATGGGTGTCACGACACAAACGTTATTAAATTGTTTTCATTCAGCTCGAGTACAGGCGCCAAGCAGCTTGCCGCCCACTTCACCAATGAGACCAAGAATAGTCGTGGATTACTTCATCGTCGCAATGACAGGGATCGCTGGACTGTGTTTTCGCCGCTGAAGGCGGGATGAAGATCAAGCCGTACCGGGTAATGGCGAGGGCCGCAAGCGGCCCCCTGGCAATCACGGAGCCAACCGCTCTCGCTGCCACCGACCATCGACCAGCCGGTAATTGAGGCGATCGTGCAAGCGGCTGGAGCGCCCCTGCCAGAACTCGATCCGCTCAGGTAGCAAGCGGTAACCACCCCAATGGTCCGGGCAATGCGGCTGAGTGTCGGAGAACCGCGCCTCGGTAGCCTTGACCAAACCTTCGAGCGCTGCGCGATCGGCGATCACTCGGCTCTGTGGCGAGGCCCAGGCCCCCAGCCGACTGCCCAGAGGACGTACCTGGTAGTAGTCGTCCGACTCTTTTGCGCTGACTTTTTCCACTCGCCCTTCGATGCGCACCTGGCGCTCGAGCGCCGGCCAGAAGAACGTCATCGCAGCGAACGGATTGACCAGCAATTGCTGGCCTTTGGCGCTTTCATAGTTGGTGAAGAACGTGAATCCGCGCTCATCGAGTCCCTTGAGCAGCAGCACCCGACAATGCGGACGCCCTTCGCCGTCAACCGTGGCAAGGGTCATGGCATTGGCCTCGACGGGCGGCTGTTCGGTCTTCACCGCGTCGCCGAACCAATGGTGAAACAGCGCGAACGGCTCACCCGGTGCCTGGGCCTCGGCCAGGCCATCACGGGTGTAGTCGCGCCGCATGTCGGCCAGGGATTGAGTCATGGCTGCGTTTCCTTAGACGATCAATTGGTCTTCGCAGGGCTGTTGGCGGCGACTTTCTTGTCGGCAGCAGGCGCCGCTTTCTTGGCTGCGGGCTTGGTTGCCGGCTTTTTCGCGGCCGGCTTGGCTGCAGCCTTGGCGACAGGCTTTTTCACGGCGGGCTTGGCTGCGGCCTTGGCGACAGTCTTCTTCGCGGCGGGCTTGGCATCAGCGGCCTTGGCGGGTGCCTTGGCATCCTGGGTGGCAACCATCGCCGCAGGTACCGGCGCCGGGGCTGCTTGCTGGTACTTGGCCAGCAAGGCGACCATGGTGTTCTGCGGGGTCAGCAGCATTTCCACACGGCGGTTCAGGGCTCGACCCTCGACGCTGTCATTGGCCGCGCGTGGCATCACGCCACCCATGCCCTTGAGGGTCAGGCGGTCACGCTGCAAGCCGCTCAAGCGGAAGATCGCCGAGACCGACGCGGCACGCTCGAGGCTGAGCTTCTGGTTGGCGACGGCGACACCGCTGGTATCGGCATGGCCAAGTACGAGCACGGCAGTCTTCGGGTCGCCTTCGACGATCTTGGCCACACGGGTGATCGGGCCCAGAGAAGACGGCAGCAGCATGTTCGGGCGGTCCGGGTTGTAGGAGCCGTCGACCGGCAGGGTCACCGCAAGCACGTTGTCACGACGTTCGATTTCAAGCTTGCTGTCTTTGGCGGCCTCGCGCAGCTTCGGTTCGTACTCGTCCAGCCAGGCCTGGGTGGCCTTCTGGTCGATCTTGGGCACTGCCGGCGCCTCGGCCTGCTTGTCGCTCGAGCCGAACGGCCACCACCAGCGGCTGCTGCTTTCAGACTTGGCATCGGCCTGGACGACCTTCTCGGTCACCGCGTCCTTCACGTCCTGTTCGGCAACCTTGTCCGAACCGAAGGGCCACCAGCTGAGGCCGCCGTCCTTCGAAGCGTCCTGGGAGTGGCTGGCGCAGCCGGTCATGGCCAGGCACAGGGCAAGTGCTAAGGTTTTTTGTGAAGACATCAGCGATACACCATGAATTAGAAAGAAATTTTGCCCACACACACGAGGCGTTGGCATTGAGGATAGTCAAAGGAATCGGGCATTACCCGCATTACCCGATCAAAGGCAACTACCCAGTACCCGCACCAGTTTCTGCGCACGGGGGTCCATCAATACGTAGGGGCCCAGGGTATTGGTGACGAAACCGAAGGCCACGTCGTGCTCGGGGTCGGCGAAACCGACCGATCCACCCGCCCCCGGATGACCGAAAGCCCGAGCACCCAGGCCGAAGGTGGCGTTGGCGACATCCGGCTGGTCGAGCATGCAGCCCAGGCCAAAACGGGTCTGGGTCAACAGGGTGCGATCCTGCCCAAGGCTATGCTCGCGGGTCAGTTCATCGAGCAGTTCGGATTCCAGCAGGCTGCCATCGAGCAGGCCGGCATAGAAGCCCGCCAGGCTGCGGGCATTGCCGTGGCCATTGGCAGCCGGTTGCTGCATGCGTCGCCACTCGGGTTTGTTGGTGCTGGTGAGGATCGCTGGCGGATTGGTGAAGGCGCGGGTCGACAACGCCTCGGGCTCGCGCATGGTCACCTGCAGCAAACGCTGGGCTGCGGCATCACCAGGATTACCCTTGCCACGGGCGATATGCGCCACGCGGTGGAACTCTTCATCGGCCAGCCCCACATGGAAGTCCAGGCCCAACGGGCGCGCAGTGCGGGCGACGATCGAGTCACCCGGGCCACGGCCATCGGCGCGGCGGATCAGTTCGCCGATCAGCCAGCCATAGGTGATGGCGGCATAGCCATGCTCGCTGCCAGGGGTCCACCACGGCGTTTCGGCCGCCAGGGCGTCGACCATGACCTGCCAGTCGTAGAGGGCCTCGGCCGGCAACAACTCACGGATTGCCGGCAGGCCGGCGCGGTGGCTCAACAACTGGCGCAGGGTAAT
Organism: Pseudomonas sp. NBRC 111143; assembly: GCF_001320965.1. NCBI lineage: Bacteria > Pseudomonadati > Pseudomonadota > Gammaproteobacteria > Pseudomonadales > Pseudomonadaceae > Pseudomonas > Pseudomonas sp. NBRC 111143. The sequence continues at coordinate 36,650 of NZ_BCBT01000007.1, forward strand.
GCCGTCCTTGCCCGCCTGGCCAAACTCCGGCCAATAACGGGTCACCGGCACGTCCAGGGCCAGCTTGCCCTCGCCCACCAATTGCAGCGCAGTCACAGCAGTGAAGGTCTTGGTGCAGGAAAACAGGTTGGCGATGGTATCGCTGTGCCAGGCCTGCTGGCCGTCCTTGTCGGCGCTGCCCGCCCAAAGATCGATGACGGTTTCGCCACCAACCTGGATGCACAGCGCCGCGCCACGCTCCTGGGGATCATCGAACAATGCAGCAAACGCGTCGCGCACCGCTTCGAACTTCAGCTCATAGTGACCCTGGATCTGCACCCGCCTACTCTCCGTACGACCTGTCTCACAAAGTCGTGCATTGTTTCAGTAGTTGGCGGGTTTGCCTACTGAATGTGGCTGGAAGGTTGTAAGGAATACCCCAGAGGTTGGGTGGCGAATACTAGCCGGAACCCACTACTGCGCTCAGGGCGCCTTGACCTCGAGCCCCCTGCGCAATTGCTCCAACGCCTGCTGGTTGCTCCGCCTTACCGCCTCGACAAAACCCGGATACGCCACGTCGGTGATACCGACCAGGCCCAGATGCCCATTCTCCCCGTCGAGCAGACGCCCGCTGGCTGGCTGGTCGAGGTATTGGAACCAGTGAGCACCCACGATCATCGGTTGAGCCAGCGCTGCCTTGAGGAAATTGCCGTAGGCAGGCCCACGGTCCTCTTCACGCGCGACCTCGAGCGGCCCTGGCCAGAACGGGCCACGGTCACGGGAGCCGAACTGGAACTCCGAGACCAGCACTGGCTTGTCCAGCTCGGCCAACCGGGCGAAGTCGTAGCCGTCTTCGGGCTTGAGGGTATAGAAGTTGAAGCTGAGCACATCGCAGAACTCGGCACAGGCCTTCACTGCCTCAGGTGTACTGGTGGCGTAGCGTCCACCCAGCAACAAATGGTTGGGCGCATGCCATTTCAGCGCATCGGAGATGGTCTTGAAGTAGGTCTGTGCGAACACCTGCTGGAAGTACTGGTAGTCACGCTCGATTTCCGGGTGCTCAGGGTTGGGCAGTGGCGCCTCGAAACCGGGGTCCTCCATGAGCTCCCAGGCTTTCAGTTCGATACCCCACGCCTTCGACAGCCCCTCCTGGTTTCGGTACTTGTCACGTAACTGCTTGAGGAAGGCGCGCTTGGCTGGCACATCGGTGGTCAGGCGCAAGGTGCCGTAAGCCAGGCCATACCGCGCCTTGGGTTCATCACCCGGCGCCGCCCAGGCCAGTTCGTTGTCAGCGAAATAACCGATCAGCCACGGGTCGTCGCGATGATCCCGCGCGGCAATGGCCACAGCACGTTCTGTAGCCATGGCAAATCGCGGGTCGAACGGGTCGGGCATGCGCCCCCACCAGTCCATGCCGGTGCTGATACTGGCATAGTCACCGACGATCGACAGCGGCAGGGTATACGGCATGCGCCTGGCCTGGCTCAGGGCCGGATCGCTCCAGTTACCCAGGGTGTTGAACCCCCAGGCCTGCAAACGATCGAGGCTGTGCACCTGCCAGCGCTCGGCATCGACACCGGCGGCCGGGCAGTCCACCGGAGGCTGCCCCTCGGGCGCCGGGGCGCAGGGCTTGGCATAGGTGCGCTGCAGGTTGGCAGCATAGAAGTCATACCAACGCCCTTGCTTGAAGCCACGGCCTTGGGAAGATGCATTACCGTCGTCATTGTTGCCTTGGCCGTAGAACGCCGCGAGCGGATCGCCCTCCCCAGGCAACCCTTTGAACATCGATTCTCGGCCCGCGACGTAGGTGCGCCCGCCATCGGCGGCCACCGCGTTGACGCCCAGCGAGTAGAACGGGTGCCCCTGCGGGGTCACCAGGAACCAGCGGCCGTCGCGCTTTTCAGTGCGGAAGAAGCCGGTGGCTTCGAAGGTCGGTCCGGCCACCAGGCCGCCGTACGTGTCCAGTTTCTGCTTGTCGCGCTCGGCCAGCCAGGCCTTGAGCTGCTGGCGCTCACGGGCATCGGCGGCCTTGAGTTGATCATCGTTGACGATTTTTTCCGGCCAGCGGCCTCGGGTGGACTGGCCATAGGCATCGATCAAATCGCCGTAGGCCGCCCGGTATGCCTGGTCATCATCCTGTATCCCGACCTTTTCGATCAGCAGGTTCTGCGCGACCTTGGGTCGGGGAATGCTCAGGCTGATCGAAACCACCTGTTTGAGATCTATCTCGCCCGCGCTGCTGGTCAACAGCACGCGTTGCCCTTCGTACGTCCAAGGCATCGGCGGACCGGCACGCATGCCCTGACTCAACGGAGAACTGGCCTTGAGCGGCACCATCACCGTCTGCGCCGGGCCCGCTGGCAGGTCGATGCGGCTGGTGAGCGTACGCCCATCGCTGCCCAGCAGCGTGACATCCACGGTCAAGGCCCAGTCCATCGCACTTTGCAGGCGTAGCGTCAGAAACTGCCCTGTCGACCAGTCCCAGGTCCCTGCCTGCGGGCTGAGGCGCAAGGTCGGGCGCTCCACCGGGTTGAATACCACGCGCCGCAGCACTTCGCCTTCGGCTGTTTGCTCCGCGTTGTACTGCGGCATCCCCGTGTCTTCGGTGGTCACGGTGACGACCGAACTCGGGCGTACGAAGCTGAACAACGTCTGCTGGGCTGCCAGCAACGGGGTACTGAACAACAAGGTGAAAACGACGGGCAAGGTACGGCGGATCATGTGGACGTGGCTCTCCTTCAAGGCCCTCATGGACCTGGTCGAGTCATGGACAACGGGCCGGGCATCGTGCTCCGGCCGTTACTGGATCTCCCGCCGGAAGGGCGGCAGCGCATTGAGAATAGCCTTGCCGTAGCGCTGGGTGACCAGCCGTCGATCGAGCAAGGTGATGACACCACGGTCCTGCTCGGTACGCAGCAGACGACCGCAGGCCTGGATCAGGCGCAGGGAGGCGTCGGGCACGGCGATTTCCATGAACGGGTTACCGCCACGCGCCTCGATCCACTCCGCCAGGGCCGCCTCGACAGGGTCGTCCGGCACGGCGAACGGAATCTTGGCGATGACCACGTGCTCGCAATAAGCACCTGGCAGGTCGACACCTTCGGCGAAACTGGCCAGGCCAAACAACACGCTGTGCTGACCGTCATCGACCCGGGCCTTGTGCTTGTTCAGCGTCTCCTGCTTGGACAGGTTGCCCTGGATCAGTACCAGCTTGCGCCAGTCGCGGTCCAGGCCATCGAACACGTCCTGCATCTGCTTGCGCGAAGAGAACAGCACCAACGCGCCACGGGCTTCTTCGACGATGTTCGGCAATTCGCGGATGATCGCCGCAGTATGGCCCGCCGCATCGCGCGGGTCGGCACCCAGGTCGGGCACCCGCAGCAAGCCGGCATCGCCATGCACGAATGGGCTGGGCACGACGCAGGTCACCGCATCACGCGGCAGCCCGGAGCGCATGCGGAAGCGGTCGAACTTGCCCAGCGCAGTCAGGGTCGCCGAAGTGACCAGTGCACCATGGGCAACGCTCCACAGGCTGCGGCGCAGCATTTCGGCGGCGAGAATCGGGCTGGCGTTGACCTCGATGTCGAACAGCGCCCCACTTTCGGCCAGTGTCAGCCAACGCGCCATGGGCGGGCTGTCTTCAGGGTCTTCGGCGGTGAAGGCGGTCCACAGCTCCCAGTTGCCCTGGGCACGGGTGACCAGGCTGCCAAACAGCGGGTACCACTCTTCAGCCTGGTGGCTGGCGATGCCGATGTTGACCTCACCGTCCATGCCTTCCTTTAACAGGTCGGCAAGCCGGGTGAACAGATCGTTGAGGCGGGCGAAGCCCTTTTTCAGCTCGATGCCGACCTCGCGGATCTGCTCCGGCACGACGCCCCCCTCGAAGCGGTAGCGCGGGCGATCACGCCCTTCCATGTCTTCACCGGGCCGGAAATCGGCGACCTGTTCGCACAGGGTGAACATGAACTGCTGCTGGGTGCGGATTTCCCGCGCCAGCTCCGGCACCTGCTCGATCAGCTTGCCCAGGTCGCCTGGCAACGGGTGCTGGGCCAACAGCTTGGTGAGGTTCTTGGCCGTCTGCTCCAGCCAGTCGGCCGTGGAGCGCAGCCGCGAATAATGGGCGAAATGGCCGATGGCCTTGTCTGGCAGGTGATGGCCTTCGTCGAACACGTACATCGTGTCGCGCGGGTCGGGCAGTACCGCGCCACCGCCCAGGGCCAGGTCGGCCAGGACCATGTCGTGGTTGGTGACGATCACATCGACCTTGCCCATGCCTTCGCGCGCCTTGTAGAACACGCACTGCTGGAAGTTCGGACAATGTCGGCCGGTGCACTGGCTGTGGTCGGTGGTCAGGCGCGCCCAGTCCTGGTCCTCGAGGGTTTCAGACCAACTGTCGCGGTCGCCGTCCCAGCGGTTGCCGGCAAGTTTCTCGATCATGCTGTTGAACAGCTTCTGGCTGCGCTCGTCGACTTCGATGTGGAAGCCTTCTTCTTCGAACAGCTGGGCGGTCGCCGACTGGGCGTGGCCCTCCTGCAGCAGCACGTCGAGCTTGGACAGGCACAAGTAGCGCCCACGCCCCTTGGCCAGAGCGAAGCTGAAGTTCAGGCCGCTGTTGCGCATCAGGTCGGGCAGGTCCTTGAAGACGATCTGCTCCTGCAGGGCGACGGTGGCGGTGGCGATCACCAGGCGCTTGCCGGCGGCCTTGGCGGCGGGAATCGCGGCGAGGCTGTAGGCGACCGTCTTGCCGGTACCGGTGCCGGCCTCGACCGCGACCACGGCAGGTTCGCCTGCCCGGCGACCTTCATCATCGCAGGCGATGTCGCCGAGTACCTTGGCCACTTCGGCGATCATCAGGCGCTGGCCGTAACGCGGCTTGAGGCTCTTGGCTTCGAGAAAACGCGAATAGGCGCCCTGGATGGTGGCTTTGAGTTCGTTGCTGATCATGGTCTGCGGGCGCCCGAAGGGCTGGATATATTTTCAGTGTTTCGCATGGGGCGGCTATCATACCCCGCTATTGCCCTTTGTGCCGCATGGAGATCCGGATGCTTGCCTTTGCCCTGCCCTACACACTGCATGTCCTGGCCGCCCTTGTCTGGGTTGGCGGGATGTTCTTCGCCTGGCTGGTACTGCGCCCGGCAACGGTCGCAGCGCTGGAAGGGCCCGCGCGGCTGCGGCTGTGGGTGGAAGTATTCCGACGCTTCTTCGGATGGGTCTGGCTGGCGATAGCGGTGCTGGCGATAAGTGGTATCGGCATGTTGCACATGCGATTTTCCGGCTTCGAGACCGCGCCCCGCTATGTACAACTGATGATGGGCGGCGGGATCGTGATGTTTGCCTTGTTCCTGCGCGTGCAGGCGCTGCTGCTGCCAGAACTGCGCGCTGCGGTGCAGGCCGAGGACTGGCCGGCGGGTGCCGGGGTGCTGGGCAGGATCCGACGGATGGTGGGGATCAACCTGCTGCTGGGCATTGCCGTGGTGGCAGTGGCCAGCGCTCGCGTCATGTTCTGAAGTCATTGACTCGGGGCCGCAACGCGGCCCTTGGGAACGCAAACGCTTGAGAGCGCAACACGCTCCCCGTCAAAGCCGCTGCAGAATCAACTCCCCCGCGGTACCGGCAAGCCCCGGTTGCCCTGGCAGGCCCGGACGACCGTTGGCACCGGCCTCGGTGCGATACACCAGGCACCCCTTGCTCGCACCACCCTGCCCGGCCTTGCCGGCAGCGCCCGGCTTGCCCGGTGCACCACCATCGAGGCGTACCTGGATACGCTCCTGCGGGAAGTCTGCCGGCAGGGCCAGGCGAATCCGGCCTCCGGCCGCGCCGTCATGCCCATTGCCCCCGTTGTCACCGTTCGCGCCACGGCTGGCGGTGCCCCAGGTACACCCTCCGGCCGTGCCATTGCCGCCATCGAGGCCGGCATAGCCCGGTGCCCCGGCGCCGCCACGGGCGTCGATCGACAGTTGCTCGGCCTCCAGCGTTTGCAGGCGCAAGTCGAGGTCACGACCGGGACGCGCCGCACGCTCGTAGCTGCCCGGCGCTCCCGGCGCGCTGATTTCACTGCCGACACCCAGCACGGCACTGCTCGCTTCGATGCTCAAGGCGCTTTGCGCCGGAGCGATGGCGATGCGCGCGTCACGGCCCAGTTCGAGGTGGTCGATCTTCAATGTGGTGAGCGTGGCGGGCAACAGCAAGGTCGCCGAATCAGCCACCTGCACGCGCTCCAGGTGCACGCTGGACGCCTTGTTCGGCAGGCGCAGCATCGAATGGGCAGCGACTTCGAGACTCTCGGCCTGGGCCAGCGGGGTGGCCAGCGCGGCCAGCAACATCAACTTACGCATGGCGCGAAGCCTCCTGCGGACGGGGAATGGACATGACATGGAAGATGCCGGTCAGCAGGATCTGCAAGCGATCGAACCAGCGATGGCTGCGCCCGCGCAGGCTGGCGTTGAAGAAAAACACCTCCAGCACGTGCAAGCCCAGCAGCGTGATGCCTGCCGCATTGATCAGCAGATTGAACGGCAGGGGTTGCGGCATCAACAGATTGACCAGCACCACCCACCAGAAAACCACCGTCAGGGCCTTGCCCAGGCCCAGGATGAACTTCATACCCCGCCCCCCGACTGTCTTTGTACTGTCTTTGTTATGTGCGCGCGGCCCGTTCGAGCGGGCCGTGCGCACAACAGTACCGCCGCGCCAGGGCGCGCGCCAGAGGCGATTCAGTTCAGGTGCAGTTCCACCCGTCGGTTCTGCGCTCGCCCTTCGTCGGTGTCGTTGTCGGCCACCGGCTCGCTTTCACCGCGACCTTGACTGGTCACCTTGGCCGGCGACAGCCCCTGGCCGATCAGGTACTGCGCAACACTGGCCGCGCGGCGTTCGGACAGGCCTTGGTTGTAGTGGTCGGCGCCTACGCTATCGGTATGTCCGATCACCCTGATGGCCGTCACGCTGGGGTCGCCAAGTTTCGGCAACAGCGCTTGCAGGCGCTGTTGGGCTGGGGCCGACAGCTGTGCGGAGTCGAACGCAAACAGCACCTGGCCCTGATCGTCGAGGGTGATCACCTCAGGCGCAGGTGCTGGGGCCTCGGGTTTGGGCGTCGAAGGCGGATACTGCGGGAGCGGGCAGCCCATGTGGTCGACTGCCGTACCTTTGGGGGTGTCCGGGCAGCGATCACGACGGTCGAACACACCATCGCCATCTTCGTCACCGTCCTGGGCGTAACAGATCAGGCCACCGGCGATGGCTCCGGCAACACCGGCACCGGTCGCCCAGCTGGAGCTTTCGATCGCGCCCAGACCGCCACCGACCAGCCCGCCGAGCAGGCTGCAGACCGGCCAGGTCCGTTGATTGAGGGGGGCGCTGCCATCACTGTGGGTGGCGCACCCGTTCAGCAGGCTGGAGGCCAGCAGCAGCGACACAGCCGTCTTCGACAAGGTATTCATGGGTCATGTCCCCGGTGAATGCGCCCACGCCACGGCTAAAGACGTGGGCGCGGGCGGTCAGCGCTGGATCTTGATCTCGGTGCGGCGGTTCATGGCGCGGCCATCCGCCGTGGCGTTGTCGGCCACAGGCTGGGTCTCGCCCGCTCCCACTACCGAAACGAAGCTGCTGCGCGGTACGCCGCTGGTCACCAGATAGTCGGTCACCGAATGGGCACGACGCTCGGAGAGCTTCTGGTTGTAGCTGTCGGAGCCGACGCTGTCGGTATGGCCGGTCACGCTCAGGCGAGCGCTGGGTGCCTCCTGCTTAAGGCGCGTGGCGATGGTGTTCAGGCGTTCCTTGTCGGTTGCGGTCAGGCGCGCGGAATCGAACTCGAAGTGCACGTCACGGATGACGATGACTTCTTCCTTCTCGACCACGACGACTTCCTCGACCACGGCGACCGGCTCGGGTGGGCACCCGTTGGCATCGACCTGCACGCCACGCGGGGTGCCTGGACACTTGTCGCGGCTGTCGGGCACGCCATCGCCATCTTCGTCGCCATCGCCATGGGCCCAGCAGTAGCCCGCCGCCAGGCCACCGCCGAGCAACGCGCCCCAGCCGGCCCAGCTGGAGCTTTCGATGGCGCCCAGGGCTGCGCCACCCACGCCCCCGACGGCAGCACACTTCGGCCAGTCGGTTTTTTGCAAACCTGCACAACCAGTCAACACACTGGTGAGCAGAACCAGGGGTATCGCTGTGCGTACTATGCTCATTTTCGTTGCTTCTCCTAGGGGGATCGGTGCAGAACCGATGCTCTGGGAGTAAAGACCGCCTATTCCCTCTCTGCCAGCAATTAGCCACGACGCGATGCTGCGCCTCTTTGCCGTCAGGGCTGGGACCGCTAGTCTTGAGCGACCTGAACGAGGATTGGCAATGACCGACGGTTTTTCCCAGCGTACCCCCCAACAGGCCCTGGCGGCCCTTCTCGAGCGCTTCGCACCCGCGCGCCTGCTGTTGGTCGGCACACGTTTCCCGGCCCTGGAGGCCTTCGCCGCAGCCCACCCGACAGCGCAACTGTCGGTGGCTGCGCCCGGTCCGTTGCCTGCCGACCTGGCGGCGCAACGCTTCGACCTCGCGGTGCTGGTCGATTGCCTCGAGCACTTGCCCAAGCGCAGCGGGCTGGAACTGCTCGGCGGCATTCGCAATCTGAATGCCAGCAAGGTCGCGGTTCTGGCCGACCTGGCCGCCTGTGGCTGGCAGGACACCGACTTCTTCGCCCTGGCGCTGTCGGCCAGCGAGAAATTCCGTCGCGACGAGCAGGTACTGAGCCTGTTCACCTATGATCTACATGACTACAAGCAGGTCCCGGACTGGCTCAATGCCAAGTTCTGGGCGAATCCGCAAAACTTTGGCAAGTACTGGTGGTGATTTCATGAGTGTCTCGGTCTGCCCCTGCGGCAGCGGCAATCTTCTCGACGCATGTTGCGGGCACTACCATGCCGGTACTCCGGCACCGGACGCCCAGACGCTGATGCGCTCGCGCTACAGCGCCTATGTGCTGGGGCTGGTGGATTACCTGGTAGCCACCACGCTTCCCGCCCAGCAGACCGGGCTGGACCGCGCCGGCATTGCCGCCTGGAGTGCACAGAGCACCTGGTTGGGGTTGGAGGTGGAAAGTGCGCAGGTCCTGGGTGGGCAACCGGAACATGCGTTCGTCACCTTCACGGCACGCTGGCACGACCAGCAGGGCGACCACCAGCACCGCGAGCGCTCGGCTTTCGTGCAGAACGCCGGGCGCTGGTACTTCATCGATCCGACCGTCGAGCTCAAGGCGGGGCGCAACGACCCCTGCCCCTGCGCCAGCGGGCAGAAGTTCAAGAAATGCTGCGCCAGCTACCTCGGTAACCGATGATGAGCGCCCTGGCCCGACTGCTCCTGCTTGGCCTCACCCTGGCCTTGCTGGGTGGCTGTGCGGGATGGGGCGGCAACCACTGGCGCGAGCCTGAGGTGCACCTGGTCAGGGTGGAAACCGTCAAGGCGCGCCTGCACCAGCAGGAGTTCATCCTGCACCTGCGCATCGACAACCCCAACGACAGCCGCCTGTTCATCCGCAACCTGTCGTACGCAATCCGGCTCAACGACCTGCTGCTGGTGCAGGACGAGACCAGTGTCTGGCGCAGTGTCGGCGGACATGCCCGGCGTACCTTCAAGATCACCGCGCGCACCAACCTGTGGCAGCACCTCAAGCCCCTCGCCAAACTGCTGAAAAGCGGCGATCCGCTGCACTACACCCTGCAAGGCGAACTCAATACCGGCCTGATCAGTCGACGGGACCTGCACTTGTCGCGCAGTGGTGAGATAATCCCCGGCGATCTTCAACCGGAGTAACCCGCAATGACCCAGCAACCCCATGTCCATGGCCCCGACTGCAACCACGGTCACGATCATCACCATGATCATGACCACGGCCATGTGCACGGCCCGCACTGCAACCACGGCCACCAGGAACCGGTGCGCAACGCCCTGAAGGACGTCGGACGCAACGATCCATGCCCGTGCGGCAGCGAGAAGAAATTCAAGAAGTGCCACGGCGCGTAACGCCGCTCCGGGTGGCGTTGCGTTTGCCGCTTGCAGCCCGGCGCGCGCCGCCCTACCTTTAGCGCCTTTCCGACCCCGCCACGCCCCCCAGGAGCCTTCGTCATGGCCGCCCCCGTGTTTCCTCCCTTCCGCCCTCGGTTCGGCACCAGCGCAGTGCTGCTCGGCATGCTCGGGCTCGCCGGCTGCCAGATGGGCGGCTACCAGGACAGCGTGCCACCGACCACCGGCGTCCAGCCACTCAAAGGCCTGGCGCAGAACGTCTCGGTACGACGCAACGCCATGGGCGCACCGTTGATCGAGAGCAGCAGTTTCCACGATGCGCTGTTCAGCCTCGGCTACGTCCATGCGGGCGACCGCATCGAACAGATGGTCGCCATGCGCCTGCTCGCCCAGGGGCGACTGGCCGAGATCGCTGGCTCCGAAGCCCTGGACATCGACCGCCTGATGCGCGCCGCCAACCTCAAGCAGAGCGCCGGCCAGCTGTATGCCGACGCCTCGCCGCGCCTGAAGCGCTTCTTCGAGGTCTATGCCCGCGGGGTCAACGCCTATCTGTTCCGCTACCGCGACAAGCTGCCGGCCGAACTCGCCCGCAGCGGCTATCGCCCCGAATACTGGAAGCCCGAAGACTCGGCGCTGATCTTCAGCCTCTATGCCTTCAGCCAATCGGTGAACCTGCAGGAGGAACTCTCGGCCCTGACCCTGGCGCAGAAGGTCGGCAGCGACAAGCTCGCCTGGCTGCTGCCAGGTGCACCCGACGAGCCTCTGGCCGAGGCCGAGACCGACAAGCTCAAGGGCATCAACCTGGCCAGCCAGATCCCCGGCCTGAACGACGTCGCCGCCGCCAGCCAGAAGCTCGCCGACCTCGACTTGCTGGGCAGCCCCGGTTCCTCGAACCTGGCCCTGGGCCCCCTGCGCAGCCGCAGCGGCAAGAGCCTGCTGGCCAGCGACAGCCGCGCCGCCTGGGCGCTGAGCCCGGTACAGATCCACACCGGCAAGTACCAGGTCGCCGGCCTGTCGCTACCCGGCCTGCCGATCGTGCTGGCCGGCTACAACGGCAAGCTGGCCTGGAGCAGCAGCGCAGTGATGGCCGACAACCAGGACCTGTTCCTTGAGCAACTGCGCCGCCAGGGCAGTCAACTCACCTACCTGGCCGACGGCAAGTGGCAGCCGGCCCGCGCGCGTAACGAAACCTTCTTCGTGCGCGGCCAGCGCCCGGTGCGCGAAGTGCTGTACGACACCCGCCATGGCACCCTGCTCGGCCAGCCCGGCAACGGCTATGGCCTGGCCCTGCACCTGCCGCAGCTCAAGGACGACAAGAGCCTCGATGCGCTGTTCGACCTGACCCGCGCCAGCAACCTCGAACGCGCCTTCGACAGCACCCGCGAAATCGGCGCCGCTGCGCTGAACTTCGTCTTCGCCGAGCCCGAGCACATTGGCTGGCAGGTCAGTGGCCGCTACCCCAATCGCCGCGAAGGCCAGGGCCTGCTGCCCTCGCCGGGCTGGGACGGACGCTTCGACTGGGACGGTTTCGCCGATGCGATGCTCCACCCCTACGACCAGGACCCGCCCAGCGGCTGGATCGGCCATGCCAACCAGCGCAGCCTGCCCAAGGGCTACGGCATGCAGCTGTCCAGCACCTGGTACTACCCCGAACGCGCGGAGCGCCTGGGCCAGTTGGCCGGTAACGGGCGTCATGACAGCCGTAGCCTGATGGCCCTGCAGAACGACCAGGTCACCCTGCTGGCCGACAAGCTCAAGCGCATGTTCGACGCCCCGGGCATGGCCCAGCCGCTCAAGCAGGCCATCGATGCCCTGCCCGCCGAGCAGCGCGACAAGGCCCGTGAAGCCCTGACCCGGCTCAAGGCCTTCGATGGCCGCCTGAGCCCAGTCTCGGCGGATGCGGCGCTGTACGAACTGTTCCTCCAGGCCGTCACCCGCCAGACCTTCCTCGACGAGCTTGGCCCCGAATCCAGCCCGGCCTGGCAAGCGTTTGTCAGCAACGCCCGGCTGTCGTACTCGGCCCAGGCCGACCACCTGCTTGGTCGCGAAGACAGTCCGTTCTGGGATGACCGCAGCACGCCGCAGAAAGAAGACAAACCGACCATCCTCGCCCGCAGCCTGGCCGCCGCGGTGGATGCCGGTGTCGCACAGATGGGCGCCGACCGGCATGCCTGGCAATGGGGCAAGCTGCACCAGTACCGCTGGCCAGCACCGAACTACTACGGGCTCGGCGACACCGTCAGCCGCGCGCCGATGGCCACCGGCGGTGACTTCAGCACCCTGGCCCTGACCCCTTACGCCTGGGGCAACGGTTTCGAAACCAGCCTGCCAGCCTCCGCACGCATGGTCGTCGACTTCGGCCAGGCCGAACCGCTGCAGATCCTGACCAGCAGCGGCCAGTCCGGCAACCCCGCCAGCCCTCACTACAGTGACGGCCTGGACGCCTGGTTCAAGGGGCGCTTCATGAGCCTGCCCGTGCAACCGCAGAACTTTGCCCGCGCCTATGGCAGCCAACGCCTGACGCTGGTGCCGGGCAAGTAGGCGGCTACCCCGAGCGGCTCGTCCGGGCCGCTCGTCAGCACCATGTCATCCGAACTTCCGGGCCAGCGCTGCGCTCCTAACTTGTAACCTCAGCCAGCGCGAACGCCATGGACCTCGTCATCGCCCGCCCCGAAGGCCTGTACTGCCCGCCCGGGGACTTCTACATCGACCCCTGGCGCCCGGTTGACCGTGCGGTGATCACCCATGGGCACGGCGACCATGCGCGCACCGGCAACGGCCATTACCTGTGTGCCGAACCCGGCGCCGGTATCCTGCGCAGCCGTCTTGGCCAGGACATCGACCTGCAAACCCTGCCTTATGGAGAACGCCTCCAGCATCACGGCATCACCTTGAGCTTCCACCCTGCCGGCCACGTGCTCGGCTCGGCCCAGGTGCGCCTTGAACACCAGGGCCAGGTGTGGGTCGCCTCGGGCGACTACAAAGTTGAGCCAGACGGCACCTGCGCGCCGTTCGAGCCGGTGCGCTGCCACACCTTCATCACCGAATCCACCTTCGGCCTGCCGATCTATCGCTGGCCCTCGCAGGCCGAGGTGTTCGAAGGCATCAATGCCTGGTGGCGTGCCAATCGGGACCAGGGCAAGGCCAGCGTGCTGTTCTGCTACGCCTTCGGCAAAGCCCAGCGCATTCTCCACGGGCTGGACGCAGGCATAGGGCCGATCGTGGTGCACGGCGCGGTCGAGCCGCTCAACCGCGTCTACCGCGAAGCCGGGATCGCCCTGCCCGAGACCCTGTACGCTGGCGATCTGCCACGCAACGATCCACGCCTGCGCCAAGCCCTGGTGCTGGCACCACCCTCTGCAGGTGGCAGTAGCTGGATGCGTCGTTTCGGCGACTACAGCGATGCCTTCGCCAGTGGCTGGATGCTGCTGCGTGGCACCCGGCGCCGGCGTGGTGTCGATCGCGGCTTCGTACTCTCCGACCATGCCGACTGGCCTGGGCTGCTATGGGCAATCGGCGAAACCGGTGCGGAACGGGTCATGGTCACCCATGGCTCGGTCAACGTGCTGGTGCGCTACCTGTGCGAACAGGGCCTGGACGCCCGCGCCTTCGCCACCGAGTACGGCGAGGAAGACGACACGCCCGCGCCGGAGAGCGCCACATGAAGGCCTTCGCCGAACTCTACCTGCGCCTGGACGCCACCACTTCGAGCAACGCCAAGCTGCAGGCCCTGCGCGACTATTTCGCCGAGGCTCCCGCCGCCGATGCGGCCTGGGCGGTGTACTTCCTGGCCGGAGGCCGCCCGCGCCAACTGGTGCCGACCCGTCTGCTACGCGAGCTGGCCACGCAGTTGGCAGACCTGCCCGACTGGCTGTTCGAAGAGAGCTACCAGGCTGTCGGCGACCTGGCCGAGACCATTTCCCTGCTGTTGCCCCAGCACCGACACGATACCGACGAGGGTCTGGCCGTGTGGGTCGAGCAGCACCTGCTGCCCTTGCGCGGGCAACCGGCGGATGAGGTGCGCCAGCGCTTGCCGACACTCTGGGAAAGGCTGGACCGCCCCAGCCTGATGCTCTGCCTGAAGTTGATCACCGGCAGCTTCCGTGTCGGCGTTTCCAAGCTGCTGGTCACCCGTGCGCTGGCGCAGTTGTCGGGGCTGGATGCCAAGCGTGTGGCCCAGCGCCTGGTCGGCTACACCGACCTGGCTCATCGCCCCGTTGCTGAAAGCTACCTGAAGCTGATCGCCCCCGAGTCCGACGACGAGCACGCCCAGCGCGGCGGCCAGCCCTATCCGTTCTTTCTCGCCCACGCCCTGCAGGCGCCACTGGAACAGTTCGAGACACTGCTCGGCCCGGTCGATGACTGGCAGGCAGAATGGAAGTGGGATGGCATCCGCGCCCAGGTGGTCAAGCGCGAGGGCCAGCTGTGGATCTGGTCACGGGGCGAGGAACTGGTCACCGAGCGTTTTCCCGAGTTGCATAGCCTGACAGAGACATTGCCTGATGGCACCGTGCTCGATGGCGAGATTCTGGTATGGAAGCCCGGCGCCTGCGACGACAGTCTGGCAGTGCAGCCCTTTGCCCTGCTCCAGCAGCGGCTGGGCCGCAAGACCCTGGGCCGCAAACTGCTGGCCGATGCACCGGTGGTGCTGCAAGCCTACGACCTGCTGGAATGGCACGGCGAGGACTGGCGCAGTCGCCCACAACACGAGCGCCGCGGGCAACTGGAACGGGTGCTGGTCGAGTACCCCTTGGCCCCCGTGCTGCTTTCACCCCTGGTGCAGGCACCGAACTGGATAGCCCTGGCCGAGCAACGTGAGCAGTCGCGCAACCTGGGTGTGGAAGGGCTCATGCTGAAGCGGCGCGATGCCCTGTACGGCGTCGGCCGCACCAAGGACCTGGGCCTGTGGTGGAAATGGAAGGTCGACCCGTTCAGCGTGGACGCCGTGCTGATCTATGCCCAGCGCGGCCATGGCCGATGCGCCAGCCTCTATAGCGACTACACCTTCGCCGTCTGGGATGCCCCTGCAGGAACAGCGCAACGCAACCTGGTGCCCTTCGCCAAAGCCTATTCAGGCTTGAGCGACGAAGAGATGCGCAAGGTCGATGCGATCATCCGCAAGACCACTGTGGAAACCTTCGGCCCGGTACGCAGCGTCACCCCGACGCTGGTCTTCGAGTTGGGTTTCGAAGGCATCGCACTGTCCAAGCGACACAAGAGCGGCATCGCCGTACGCTTCCCGCGCATGCTGCGCTGGAGGCTCGACAAGCCGGTCGCGGAGGCCGACGACCTGGCGACCCTGCAGAGCTTGCTGGGCCCTGTATAGCTGCTTCTACGCACACCAGCATGCACAAAGCCCTGGTTTGTGCTTCTATTTCCAGTCGCCCATGTTCAACGCCCAGCGCAGACCAGGACCACCATGCACCACTCGACCCACGAACTGCTGTCCCCAGTCCCCGGCATCGCCCGCCAGTTGCACAGCTTCCATTTCGGCCCGCGTGGCGATGGCAAGGTGTACATCCAGGCCTCGCTGCACGCCGATGAATTGCCAGGCATGCTGGTGGCCTGGCACCTCAAGCGACGCTTGAACGAACTGCACCAGCAAGGCCTGCTGCGCCGCGAGGTGGTGCTGGTGCCGGTGGCCAACCCGGTGGGTCTGGAACAGGTGCTGCTGGACGCACCGCTGGGGCGCTTCGAACTGCAGAGCGGGGAAAACTTCAATCGCAACTTCGTCGACCTGTCCGACAGCATCGGCGACCAGATCGAAAGCCACCTCACGCAAGACCCGGCACACAACCTCTCGCTGATCCGGGAATACCTACGCCGCGGGCTCGACAGCCACCCCGCCGTCACCCCCCTGCAATCCCAGCGCCTGGCCCTGCAACGCCTGGCCTGCGACGCCGACATGGTGCTGGACCTGCACTGCGACTTCGAAGCCGTCGAACACCTCTACACCACGCCCGAAGCCTGGCCGCAGGTCGAGCCGCTGGCGCGCTATCTCGGCGCCCAGGCCAGCCTGCTGGCCACCGACTCCGGCGGGCAGTCGTTCGACGAGTGCTTCAGCCTGGTGTGGTGGCAACTGCAGCAGCGTTTTGCCAAGCGTTTCCCGATTCCCATGGGCAGCTTCTCGGTGACCGTCGAGCTGCGCGGCCAGGCCGACGTCAACCACGAGCTGGCAAGCCAGGACTGCCAGGCAATCCTCGATTTCCTCACCCACAGCGGGGTGATCGAAGGTCAGCCCGCGGCATTGCCGCCGCTGCGCCACCCCGCCACCCCGCTGGCTGCCGTGGAGCCATTGATCGCACCGCTGGGCGGCCTGCTGGTGTTCCACGCAAAACCGGGGCAGTACCTGGAGCCTGGGCAACTGATCGCCGAGGTCATCGATCCGCTCAGCGACCGGGTGACGCCGATCCGCAACGTCCAGGGCGGGCTGCTCTACGCCCGCAGCGTCCGGCGCATGGCCACCACCGGCATGGTGATCGCCCATGTCGCAGGGGAAAAGGTCTGCCGCAGCGGCTATCTGCTGGCCAACTGATCCCGATCAAACCAAAGCACCTTGCGGCCGGTCTGTAGAAGCACAGCCTTCGACGAGACCGGCCGCCGATGCCATCCCCTTCCGACCTCGCCAGCACCTGGTTCGCCTCCCGCAACTGGAAGCCTTTCGCCTTCCAGCGCAGCGTCTGGGCTGCGATCCAGCGCGGCGAGTCGGGCCTGCTGCACGCCAGCACCGGCAGCGGCAAGACCTACGCCGTCTGGCTCGGCGCCCTGCGCGCTTTCGCACAGTTGCACGACGCACGCCGACCGGCGCCACTCCAAGTGCTGTGGATCACACCGATGCGCGCCCTGGCCAGCGATACCGCGCGCGCGCTGCAAGCACCGCTGGACGAATTGGGGCTGAACTGGACCATCGGCGTACGCAGCGGTGACACCACCAGTGCCGAACGTGCACGCCAGGCCCGGCGCCTGCCCAGCACGCTGGTCACCACTCCCGAAAGCCTCACCCTGCTGCTGACCCGCGAACAGGCTGCCGCCGACTTCGCCAGCCTGCGCCTGGTGGTGGTCGATGAATGGCACGAACTGCTCGGCAACAAGCGCGGCGTGCAGTTGCAACTGGCCCTGGCCCGGCTGCGGCGCTGGCAGCCGCAACTGGTGGTGTGGGGGCTTTCGGCCACCCTGGGCAACCTGCCGCACGCCCTTGAGGTCTTGCTGCCTGCCGGCGGGCGACTGGTTCAGGGCCGTCAGGACAAGCGCATCCTGGTCGACACCTTGGTGCCGAGCGCGATCGAACGCTTCCCCTGGGCCGGGCATATGGGGCTGAAGATGCTCCCTCAGGTCAGTGCCGAGCTCGCGGCCAGCGCCAGCAGTCTGGTGTTCACCAACACCCGCGCTCAGGCCGAGCTCTGGTACCAAGCCCTGCTCGAGGCGCATCCCGAGTGGGCGGGACTGATCGCCCTGCACCACGCATCGCTTGCCCGGCACGCCCGTGACTGGGTCGAGCGCAGCCTCAAGCAGGGCACGCTGAAGGCGGTGATCTGCACCTCAAGCCTCGACCTGGGTGTGGATTTCCTGCCCGTCGAACGCGTCCTGCAGATCGGCTCGGCCAAAGGCATCGCCCGCCTGCTGCAACGTGCAGGCCGCTCTGGGCACGCACCTGGGCGTACCTCACGGGTGACCCTGGTACCGACCCACAGCCTTGAACTGGTGGAAGCGGCGGCGGCACGCCAGGCGCTGGCTGCCGGGCATATCGAGACACGCTATTCGCCGCGCCTGAGCACGGACGTGCTGGTCCAGCATCTGGTCAGCATGGCGCTGGGCAGTGGTTTCCGACCGGCCGAACTGTTCGAGGAGGTTCGCAGCACCTGGGCCTTTCGCGATCTCGAAGAAAGCCAGTGGCAATGGGCACTGTCATTTGTGCGCAATGGCGGCAGCTCGCTCACCGCCTACCCGGACTACCAGCGCGTCGCAGCGTACCCCGACGGCATCTGGCGCGTGGCCAGCGAGCGCCTCGCCCGGCGTCATCGTCTGGGTATCGGCACCATCGTCAGCGACGCCAGCCTGCAGTTGAAGTACTGGAGCAAAGGGGGCGGCGGCAAGTCGCTGGGCAGCGTGGAGGAATCTTTCATTGCCCGTCTCAAGCCCGGTGACGCGCTGTTGTTCGGCGGACGGATCCTGGAGCTGGTAAGGGTCGAGAACATGACCGCCTACGTGCGCCGCAGCACCGCGCGCAAGGCGGCGGTAGCACGCTGGAATGGCGGACGTATGCCGCTGTCGAGCGAGCTGGCGCAGGCGCTGGTCGAGCGTCTGGATGCAGCAGCCCACGGCTGCTACGAAGGCGCGGAAATGCATGCCGTTCGCCCCCTGCTGACACTTCAGGCGAGCTGGTCGGCCCTGCCCACACAGCGCACATTGCTGGCCGAAACCCTGCACTCGCGCCAGGGCTGGCACCTGTTTCTCTATCCCTTTGCCGGGCGCATGGCCAATCTGGGCCTTGCCAACCTGATCGCCTGGCGGGTCAGCCGCGCGCAGCCGCTGTCCGTGTCGATCGCGGTCAATGACTACGGCTTCGAACTGCTCGCAGCAAGCCCTGTGGACTGGGCCGCGCACTTGCCCGCTGCACTGGCTGCGGACAATTTGCTGGAAGATGTCCTGGCCAGCCTGAATGCTGGCGAGATGGCGCTGCGGCGCTTTCGTGAAATTGCCCAGATCGCCGGGCTGGTATTCGGCGGCTATCCCGCCGCGCAGAAAAGCACGCGCCAGCTCCAGGCCTCCAGTGGTCTGTTCTACGAGGTGTTTCGCAAGCATGACGCTGGCAATCTGCTGCTGGGCCAGGCGCGTGACGAGGTGCTGCGTGAGGAGCTGGAGATCGAGCGTCTGCATCAGCAGTTGCAGAAAATGTCAGGATTGCGCCTCGATCTGCACGCATTGCGCCGGCCCGGGCCGCTGGCCTTCGCCCTATTGGTCGAGGGCATGCGCGAAACCCTGAGCACGGAAAAACTGGCAGACCGCATCGCCCGGATGGTGGCGGATCTCGAAAAGGCGGCGAGCCGAACCATGAGCGACCTTGCGGGAACTGAACGGAGGAAATCCTGAACGTGCACCACCTGGCGATCGAACATTGCGGCGAAACGCTGTGGCTGTTACCTGAAAAAGCGCTCTACTGGCCAGCCCGGCGCGCCCTTCTGGTTGCCGACCTGCACATTGGCAAGGCCGCCAGCTACCGCGCCCTGCACCAACCGGTGCCACGCGGTACTACCCAGGCGACCCTGGATCGCCTGGACACGCTCTTGCAGCATTACGATTGCCAGCAGTTGATCGTACTCGGCGACTTTCTCCACGCACGTACTGCACGAGCACCTGCCACCCTGGCCCGTGTAGCTGCATGGCGCGAACGGCACCCATGGTTACGGGTGGTCCTGGTGCGAGGCAATCACGACCGTCATGCTGGCGATCCGCCGCAGGAGCTGGCCATCGAAGTTGTCGACGAGCCTTTGCTACTGCCGCCATTCGCGCTACAGCACGAGACCGGCGCTCACCCCGAGCATCCGGTGATCGCAGGCCATGTCCATCCGGCGTGCGTCCTGCGCGGTCGTGGCCGCCAACGCCTGCGCCTGGCGTGCTTCATGTTCCACGCAAAGGTGAGCCTGCTGCCGGCGTTCGGCGAGTTCACCGGCGGTTGGACGGTGCAACCAGAACCCGACACCCGCCTGTTCGTCGTGGGCGATCAACGGGTCTGGGCAGTGCCGGCCTGATCAGGCGACTGGCGCTGGAGGCGGCTCGTCGGGCAAGGTCGGCTCGCCCGGCTCCATCGGCGGGTGCTCGCCAGGCTCGGGGGGTTGCGGGGTATCGGGATCAGGCTGGTGCGGGACGCCACCGGCGTGCAGATCCGTCGGCGGATGCGGGTGCGCGAGCAGAGTCCAGGCCATCATGCCGATCTGGTTCGGCTGCAGGACGGCCAGCTTCGCGCTGATTGCAGGATCGAGTTTCATGGGCTGCTCCTGACGAGGGCCGGCGTACGTCATGCACGCCGGGGACTTACCTCGTTGGAGTGGCAAAAGGGGAACTAATTCCCCCAGCTCGTCGGCTCAGGTACGTGGCAGCGTGACGCCGCGCTGGCCCTGGTATTTGCCGCCGCGATCCTTGTACGACACCTCGCACTCTTCATCGGATTGCAGGAACAACATCTGGGCCACGCCTTCGTTGGCGTAGATCTTGGCCGGCAGTGTCGTGGTGTTGGAGAACTCGAGGGTGACGTGCCCCTCCCACTCCGGCTCCAGGGGGGTGACGTTGACGATGATGCCGCAGCGGGCATAGGTGCTCTTGCCCAGGCAGATGGTCAGGACATCGCGCGGAATGCGGAAGTACTCGACAGTACGGGCCAGGGCGAAGGAGTTCGGCGGGATGATGCAGACGTCGCTCTTGATGTCGACGAAGCTGCCGGCATCGAAGTTCTTCGGATCGACGGTGGCCGAATTGATGTTGGTGAACACCTTGAATTCATCGGCGCAACGTACGTCGTAGCCGTAGCTGGAGACACCGAAGGAGATCACCCGGCTGTCCTGTTCGCCACGCACCTGGCGCTCGACGAACGGCTCGATCATGCCGTGTTCCTGCGCCATGCGGCGAATCCACTTGTCCGATTTGATGCTCATGGCGGGATGTCCTGAAAGTACGAGGTGAAAAAACGAGATGCGCATCTTACCGGTCCTGGCGCGCGCGTTAAAGTTCCCTGCCCCTATCCCGCGCCGGACGGGGGCTGGCCACCCGCCGATCCGAATTTCATCAAAGCCGCTGTTGGCCATTGGCAGCTTGCGGAAAGTGGGGTAAGGTGGCGCCACTGTGCTGCACGTGACACCGAGAATCTGTTTGATGCACGATCCTGATCGGCCCATCGCTGAATTTTCCGCTCTCTTTGCACTCAGTCCCGGCCAGGGCAATTCCTGAGCCGAAATCTACTTTGTCCAAGGAGACAGACACATGTCCAATCGCCAATCCGGTGTTGTTAAGTGGTTCAACGATGAGAAGGGCTACGGCTTCATCACTCCTCAGTCGGGTGACGACCTGTTCGTACACTTCAAAGCCATCCAGGCTGACGGCTTCAAAACCCTGAAAGAAGGCCAGGCTGTTACTTTCGTCGCTACCCGCGGCCAGAAAGGCATGCAGGCTGAAGAAGTTCAAATCGCCTAAGTCGATTTAGCTTCCTCGCTTTCAAAAAAAACCCGCCTTCCGGCGGGTTTTTTTGTGCCTGCACAAAACGACGCAAGCCCAGCAGGAACGGCTTGTGCCGCTCCTGCTGGGCTTGCGTAAGCCGGCGGATCAATCTTCGCTGATGGTAATGCTCGGCATTGCCGGCGCCGACGCTTCCTGTAGCACGATCCGAGCCCCCACCTGACGGGCCAGCTCCTGGTAGACCATGGCAATCTGGCTTTCCGGCTCGGCGATCGCTGTCGGCTTGCCGCTGTCTGCCTGCTCGCGAATCAGCATCGAGAGCGGCAACGACGCCAGCAACTCGACGCCATACTGCGCCGCCAGCTTCTCACCGCCACCTTCACCGAACAGGTGCTCGGCATGACCGCAGTTCGAGCAGATGTGCACCGCCATGTTCTCCACCACACCGAGGACCGGGATGTTGACCTTGCGGAACATCTCGACACCCTTCTTCGCATCCAGCAGTGCCAGGTCCTGCGGGGTGGTGACGATCACGGAACCGGCTACCGGCACTTTCTGCGCCAGGGTCAGTTGAATGTCGCCAGTGCCCGGCGGCATGTCGATCACCAGGTAGTCGAGGTCGTCCCAGGCGGTCTGGGTCACCAGTTGCAGCAAGGCGCCGGAAACCATCGGGCCACGCCAGACCATCGGTGTGTTGTCGTCGGTCAGGAACGCCATCGACATCACCTCGACGCCATGGGCCTTGATCGGCACGAACCACTTCTGCTCGCGAATCTGCGGGCGGGTGCCTTCGGGGATCCCGAACATCACACCCTGGCTTGGGCCGTAGATGTCCGCATCGAGAATACCGACCCTCGCGCCCTCGCGAGCCAGGGCCAAGGCCAGGTTGGCGGCAGTGGTCGACTTGCCGACGCCGCCCTTGCCCGAAGCCACGGCAATGACATTCTTCACATTGGCCAACGCAGGCACCTGGGCCTGGGCCTTGTGTGTGGCGATCAGCGTATCGATGCTCACCTGCGCCGCCGTCACGCCTTCGAGGTTCTCGATCGCCGTCTGCAACACCTGGGCCCAGCCGTTGCGAAACAGTGCAGCGGCATAGCCTAGCTGCAACTGCACACTGACCTGCCCACCTTGAATGTCGATCGCCCGCACGCAACCGGCGCTGACCGGGTCCTGGTTCAGGTAGGGGTCGGTGTACTGGCGAAGCACGCCTTCAATGGCGGCACGTGTGACGGCACTCATGGAGACTCCCGTGGCATTCCGAAAAAAGTGAATCAGGCGCCTATGCTAACCCGTCAACCGTCAGCAGATGCGTGTGCGGGGTGAAATATATTTCCCAGCCCTTTATAGTGGCCGATCATCCTCAATTTTTACCCGTCGCCAGATAAGTAGCCGAGCCACCATGTCCGAGCCACGCCAGATTCTCGTCACCAGCGCCCTGCCCTATGCCAATGGATCCATCCATCTTGGCCATATGCTTGAGTACATCCAGACGGACATGTGGGTACGCTTCCAGAAACTGCGTGGCAACCAGTGCATCTATGTCTGCGCCGACGACGCCCACGGTTCGGCGATCATGCTGCGCGCAGAGAAAGAAGGCAT
The DNA here is from genome assembly GCF_001320965.1 of Pseudomonas sp. NBRC 111143. Lineage (NCBI taxonomy): Bacteria > Pseudomonadati > Pseudomonadota > Gammaproteobacteria > Pseudomonadales > Pseudomonadaceae > Pseudomonas > Pseudomonas sp. NBRC 111143. The sequence goes on from NZ_BCBT01000007.1 coordinate 59,411, forward strand.
CACGCCCGAGCAGTTGATTGCCAACGTCCAGGCCGAGCACAGCAGTGACTTCGCCGACTTCCTGGTCGAGTTCGATAACTTCCACTCCACCCACAGCGAAGAGAACCGCGAACTGTCGAGCCTGATCTACACGCGCCTGCGTGAAGCCGGGCACATCGCCAATCGCTCCGTGACCCAGTACTACGACCCCGAGAAGGGCATGTTCCTGGCCGACCGCTTCATCAAGGGCACCTGCCCCAAGTGCGGGACCGAGGACCAGTATGGCGACAACTGCGAGAAGTGCGGTGCCACCTACGCTCCCACCGAGCTGAAGAACCCCAAGTCGGCGATTTCCGGTGCCACGCCAGTACTGCGCGACTCCCAGCACTTTTTCTTCAAGCTGCCCGACTTCCAGGCCATGCTGCAGCAGTGGACACGCAGTGGCACCCTGCAGGACGCGGTCGCCAACAAACTCGCCGAGTGGCTGGATTCCGGTCTGCAGGAGTGGGACATTTCCCGTGACGCACCGTACTTCGGCTTCGAGATTCCGGGCGAGCCGGGCAAGTACTTCTATGTCTGGCTGGATGCGCCGATCGGCTACATGGCGAGCTTCAAGAACCTCTGTGACCGCCGCCCGGAGCTGGACTTCGACGCGTTCTGGAACGCAGACTCCAAAGCCGAGCTGTATCACTTCATCGGCAAGGACATCGTCAACTTCCACGCCCTCTTCTGGCCCGCCATGCTCGAAGGTGCAGGTTTCCGCAAGCCGACTGCCGTCAACGTGCACGGCTACCTGACGGTCAACGGCGCGAAGATGTCCAAGTCTCGCGGCACCTTCATCAAGGCACGCACCTACCTCGACCACCTGCAGCCCGAGTACCTGCGCTACTACTACGCAGCCAAGCTGGGCCGTGGGGTCGACGATCTCGACTTGAACCTCGAGGACTTCGTGCAGAAGGTCAACTCCGACCTGGTCGGCAAGGTGGTCAACATTGCCAGCCGCTGCGCAGGCTTCATCCACAAGGGCAATGAAGGCGTAATGGTTGCTGGCGACGCCGCACCAGAGCTGACCGAAGCCTTCCTGGCCGCCGCACCCTCGATCGCCGAAGCCTACGAGGCCCGTGACTTTGGTCGTGCCATGCGCGAAATCATGGCCCTGGCCGACCGCGCCAACGCCTGGATCGCCGACAAGGCACCGTGGTCGCTGGCCAAGCAGGAAGGCAAGCAGGATGAAGTCCAGGCCATCTGCGCCCAGGGCATCAACCTGTTCCGCCAACTGGTGATCTTCCTCAAGCCGGTACTTCCAGTGCTGGCCGCCGACGCCGAGGCCTTCCTCAACGTCGCACCGCTTGAGTGGAACGACCTGCAGTCGCGCCTGGAAAACCACAAGCTGAACCCGTTCAAGGCCCTGATGAGCCGCATCGAGCCGGCCAAAGTCGAAGCCATGGTCGCCGCCAGCAAGGAAGACCTGCTGGCCGCTGAAGGCAAGGCGCCGGCCGGCAACGGCGAGCTGGACAAGGACCCGCTGTCGGCCGAGATCGAGTTCGACACCTTCGCCGCCGTCGACCTGCGCGTGGCGCTGATCGTCAAGGCCGAGGCCGTAGCCGGTGCTGACAAGCTGCTGCAACTCACCCTCGACATCGGCGACGAGCGTCGCAACGTGTTCTCCGGCATCAAGTCGGCGTACCCGGACCCATCGAAGCTCGAAGGCCGACTGACCATGATGGTAGCCAACCTCAAACCTCGGAAAATGCGCTTTGGTGTTTCCGAAGGCATGGTCATGGCCGCCGGCCCTGGCGGTGAAGAGATCTACCTGCTGAGCCCGGACAGCGGCGCCAAGCCAGGTCAGCGTATCAAGTAAGACCCTCTTGCCCAGGGGATCGTCCTGCGATCCCCTGGCTTGCCTCCTCTTTGGGCATTTCCAATGCCTGCTCCCTGCCGGATAATCGTTCCATCCCCGGCCCTCGGCACCTCCATGAGCGATTTCGTCCTGGTTCTGGTCAGCGCCGCGCTGGTCAATCACCTGATCCTGCACAGCGGCACGCCCGCCCGTGCACGCCTGCACCTGCTCGGCCTGTGCAGCGCACTGTCGATGCTGTTGATGGTGCCCGCAGCCCTGTTGCTGCGCCAGCCGCAGCTGGCAGGGCTGCAACTGTTGCTGACGTTGCCATTGCTGGCGCTGCTGGCGTGGGGCATCCCGACGGCACTGGCGCGCCTGCGCCCTCATTGGCCGGTACAGAACCTGGCGCCGCTGCTGCTGGGCAATGTCGCGGTGCTAGGCTTGCTGTTGCACTTGGCCACAGCGCAATCCAGCCCAGCCGCTACTGGCGCCTGGGCCCTGGCCCTGGGAATGGGGTTCTGGCTGGCACTGGCATTGTTCGACGACCTGCGCCAACGTATCGATCATCCTGATATGCCCCGCGCTTTTCGCGGCCTGCCGATCGAGCTGATAGGTGCCGGAGTCATGGCCATGGCCTTTTCCGGCCTCAACGGACTGTTCACACAATGAACCTGATTCACCGCATCGACGCCCTGCTACCGCAGACCCAGTGTGGCAAATGCGATCACGCAGGCTGTCGACCTTACGCAGAAGGCCTGGCGGCGGGCGAAGCGATCAACAAATGCCCGCCTGGCGGCAGCGAAACCATCGCCGCCCTGGCCCAGTTGCTGCAGGTGCCAGTGATCGCCCCGGACCCCGAACGCCGCGCGGCGCCAGCGCAGGTCGCCTTCATCCGCGAAGCCGAGTGCATCGGCTGCACCAAGTGCATACAGGCCTGCCCGGTAGATGCCATCGTTGGTGCCAGCAAGTTGATGCACACCGTGATCGCCAGCGAGTGCACCGGCTGCGACCTGTGCCTGGCGCCCTGCCCGGTCGACTGCATCGAGCTGCTGCCACTGCCGGACAACCTGGTGCCGATCGTCGGTGGACTGGCGCAGACCGCCGAGCATCTGGTCGCTCGCAGCCATCGTCGCAATCAGCCGCGACTGCGCCACGAACAACGAACTGTACGCCTGCAGCGCGAAGAAACGCGCCGCCAGGCCGAGCGCCAAGCCCGAGTTCAGCGCATCACCGGCACGCAAGGGGCTGATCAGGAGAGCGCGCTGAAACGGGCCAAGATCGCTGCGGCCATGAGCCGTGCTCAGTTGAACGCCGCGCGTGGCGCCCTGGGCGCGACAGCGGACCAGGCACAGCATGCACAGGTCCAGCGACTGGAGGCGGCAGCGCAGAAGGCGCAGCAACAGCTCGATGCGCTACTGGTCGGACCGGGCCATGCAGGCGCCTGACAGCCGCCAGCGCAATGCCATGGGCCAGGTGCTGCTGGCCTGTGTCCCTGGCCTGCTATGCCTGCTCTGGTTGCAGGGCTGGGGCGTGCTGCTCAACCTGCTGTTGTGCAGCGCAACGGCACTGACCTGCGAGGCGGTATCGCTGTATCTGCGTGGCCAGCCAATACGCCCTTTCCTCAGCGACGGCAGCGCTCTGGTCAGCGCCGTGCTGCTGGCGATCGCCCTGCCCACCCTGGCTCCCTGGTGGCTGCCGATGACCGCGGTGCTGGTGGCGATCGCCCTGGGCAAGCACGCATTTGGCGGCGTCGGCCGCAATCCGTTCAACCCGGCCATGCTGGGATACGCCTTCGTGCTGCTGAGCTTCCCGCTGCAAATGACCCACTGGCCGACGGGCAACCTCCAACTGGCAGACAGCCTGGGCCTGGTATTCGGCGACGGCACGCAGATCGATGCCTGGGCCGGCCCCACGGTACTCGACGTGCTGCGCCACAACCGCAGCCTGACTGTCGACGAGCTGTTCGCCAGCAACCCCGGCTTCGGTAACCTCGGTGGGCGCACCAGCGAATGGCTGAACCTGGCATTCCTGCTGGGCGGCATCTTTCTCCTGCACCGCCGCGTGTTCAGCTGGCATGCCCCAGCGGGGCTACTGGGTGCGCTACTGGTCGTCAGCCTGCTGTGCTGGAACGGCTCGGGGTCGGACTCTCACGGCTCACCGTTGCTGCACCTGTTCAGCGGATCGACCATGCTGGCGGCCTTCTTCATCGCCACAGAACCGGTGTCCGGCCCTCGCCTGCCGCTAGCCCGCCTATTGTTCGGCATCGGCTGCGGGCTGCTGATCTACTTGATACGCACCTGGGGCAGCTACCCCGACGGCACGGCCTTCGCGGTACTGCTGATGAACCTGGGAGCGCCGGCGCTCGATCGCCTTGCCGCCCGGCGCCAGGCCCTCACATCATGAACGCGAGGCTGCGCGACCTGCTCTACCTTGCCGTGGTCGCCGTCCTGGCCGTCGCCGCCACCCTGGTCTGGCGGCAGTGGACATCTGCGCCGATTGCCGATGCCGCACGAGAGCTGCAAGAACAACAATGGCTGGCGGTGCTGCCCCCACAGCGGTACGACAACGATCCACTGCAAGCGCCTCTACCTATTGCCAACACCGAACTGCAGCACAGTCGGCTACTGGGCGGCTACCGCGCAACCCTGGTCGGCACTACCAGTGCCATCGTGCTACGCAGCCAGACCCAGGGATATGCTGGCCCCATCATGCTGTCGATCGCCATCGATCCCCATGGCCGCCTGATCGCGACACGGGTGCTGGCACAGGAAGAAAGCCCGGGGCTCGGCGGGCAACTAGGCGACCGTGCGAGCCACTGGATTGAGCAATTCGACCGGCAAGGCGCAGAGGCCAACTGGGCGGTGAAACGCGATCAAGGCGACTTCGACCAGTTGGCCGGCGCCACCGTCACCTCACGCGCAGTGATGGCGGCCTTGCAGGATGCCCTGCGCTACTTCGATGCACACCGCAGCAGTCTGCTGGAGCACACCACCGATGAATAGGTTCTGGCTGCTGGGCAGTGCCCTGGCCCCTTTGCTCGGCGCCACCCAGACCCTGGCGAACGCGCTGGCAATCGGATTGTCGACCCTGTTGCTGGTACTCGGCCACCAAGCGCTGATGCGACCTCTGCGCCGCATGATCGGTGCCCCGCGGATCATCGCCAGCCTGATACTCGCCGCCGCCCTGGCGAGCTGCCTGCAATTGGGCCTGAACGCCTGGGCGCTCCCCCTGGCGCTGAGTCTGGGCCATTACCCTGCCCTGCTGAGCCTGCACTGCGTCGCTGTGGATGCCCTGGCACCGCGCACTGGGCGCTGGCCGGCGCTCATCCGGCACCTGCTGGGCCTGATGGGCCTGTACCTGATACTGGGTGCCTGCCGCCAATGGCTGGGACAGAGTGCCGGCATCCACCTGGCGGTCCTGACACCCGGCGCATTGATACTGCTCGGCCTGCTCCTGGCCTTGTACAATCGCCTGCGTCCGGCCCCTGCCACCTCAAGCCGTCAAGGAACGCTTTGACCTCATGAATGCCGCCAAACGCCTGGAGATCTTCCGCAGGCTGCACGAAGACAATCCTGAACCAAAAACCGAACTGGCCTATACCACGCCCTTCGAACTGCTGATTGCCGTCATCCTTTCCGCACAGGCGACGGATGTCGGCGTCAACAAGGCGACCGCGCGGCTCTACCCTATCGCCAATACGCCCGAGGCTATTTATGCCCTGGGGGTCGAGGGTTTGAGCGAATACATCAAGACCATCGGCCTTTACAACAGCAAGGCGAAGAACGTCATCGAGACCTGCCGCTTGCTGATAGAGCAACACGGCAGCGAAGTCCCGCAAACGCGCGAAGCACTAGAGGCATTGCCCGGCGTCGGTCGCAAGACTGCGAACGTGGTGCTCAATACCGCCTTTGGCCAACTGGCCATGGCGGTCGATACGCACATCTTCCGCGTCAGCAATCGCACCGGCATCGCGCCGGGCAAGACGGTACTGGACGTCGAGAAGAAGCTGATGAAATTCGTACCAAGGGATTACCTGCTCGACGCCCACCACTGGCTCATTCTCCACGGGCGCTACGTCTGCCAGGCACGCAAGCCACGCTGTGGCAGCTGCAGGATCGAAGACTTGTGCGAGTACAGGGACAAGACCTCTGACGATTGAGGCAATAGCGAAAAACCAACCAATTCGATTGAAAAAATCTTTTTTACCGACTCCGTGATTCTCGCTATAAGGACGGCCAATGGCCCTTTGGCTTGGAGTGACACATGAGCACCGATAAAGACGAGCTGATCGAAGATGATTTCCCTGCGCAGGACGAAGACGAACCCCAGGTAGAAACCGCGAAGACCAACCTCAGCAAACGCCGCACCATCGACAATCTGTTGGAAGAACGGCGCCTGCAAAGGCAGCTGGCTGATTTCGATTACGATCTGTAGCGCTGCGAAAAAGCCTCCCGCAAAGGAGGCTTTTCTGTTTCAGGCCAAACCATGACGCTGGGCCAGCTCGATCAGATCGACCAATGACCGGGCATTGAGCTTGAGTAGCAGTCGGGTCTTGTAGGTGCTGACAGTTTTGTTGCTGAGAAACATGCTGTCAGCGATTTCCTTGTTCGTGCGCCCCCTTGCCAACTGTTGCAATACGATCATTTCACGCCCCGAGAGGCGTTCGACCATCTCCGTCTCACTGCCGCCAGTGACACCGCTGCGGGTCTTGTGCAAAGCCTGGTTGGGAAAGTAGCTGTAACCCGACAGCACGGCCTTGATTGCACTGAGCAGCTCGGTCAATTCCTGCTGTTTGCACACATAACCTGCAGCCCCGGCCTGCATGCAACGCATGGAGAAATGCCCCGGTGCCTGCGATGTCAGTACCAATACCTTGCTGCCCGGACTTGCAGCGGTCATCCGTGCGATCACTTCCAGACCGTCGAGTTTGGGTATACCGATATCGAGCACGACGATATCCGGCAGACACTCTCGGGTCAGTTGCAGCGCATCCACCCCATTGTCCGTTTCCGCCACCACTTCATATCCATGCCGCTCCATCAACATACGTACGGCCAAGCGAATGACCGGATGATCATCCACGATAAGTACTTTATTCATGGGATATCCATTGATCCATTATTCTAGTTTTGACACGCCAAGATAACCGAGCCAATAGCGTAATGGCGCAGCCATTCCCTGATAGAGAGCACTCAAAGATGAAACTTACATCGTTAATAGAAACTTCCTACACCCATTGCGCCGCACTAATCGATGTCTATCCATTCGGCAACATGCTCGTGAAAACTAGCATGAACAGGAAAAGCGACAGGTGGGGATAACGCCTCAAAGCGGTGGGACATTTCGATCTTCTGATAAAGAAACATTTATTGCCCTGCCAGCAAACCGGTGTTCTTTCCTGATGAGGAAAGAACAGACGTTTTCACAGGGTGCCAGAAGCGATACAGATGCGCTGACACCAGGAGATCGAATGCCATGAATAATCCCGCAAAGATCACCCCCTTGGGAATTATCGCCATCTTCGCCAGCGTCATCGAAGCATCGGCGATCGCCTCGCTACCGTTTCTGAACCCAGAGAGCCAGATAATGTACACCTGGTTTCTAATAGGGTTTCCGTTCTTTCTGACAGTGCTGTTCTTCCTGACCCTCAACTTCAACTACGAATCGCTCTACACGCCGGAACACAGAGCCGTACACCGGTCAGCCGACGATCATGGAGAGGGTGAAGCAGCCACGGCCACGCTGTTCGGGGCGGATGTGCGCCAGACCATCGAAACCGAGATCCTGCCCGAGCTGATTAAACCCCCACAGCACGAACGGCGCTGGACGCTCTATAACCTGAGCGCCCACTCCTGCATCCAACTGTCGGTGCGTGCCATCAAGAAAGGAGAAAAGGTTGCGCTGTAGGTACAGAAGGGCAAAAAAAAACCCGGCCAACAAGGGCCGGGTTTTTCACAACCTGCCAAAACTCAGAGCAACGAACGGCCCTTGTTGGCGGCAATGCGCATGCGCAGTGCGTTGAGCTTGATGAAGCCGGCGGCATCGGCCTGGTTGTAGGCGCCCCCATCTTCCTCGAAGGTCGCGATGTTGGCGTCGAACAGCGAGTCATCCGACTTGCGACCCACCACGGTGACATTGCCCTTGTACAGCTTCAGGCGCACGACACCGTTCACATTGGTCTGCGAAGCATCGATCATCTGCTGCAGCATCAGACGCTCGGGGCTCCACCAGTAGCCGGTGTAGATCAGGCTGGCGTACTTGGGCATCAGCTCATCTTTGAGGTGAGCGACTTCGCGGTCCAGGGTGATCGACTCGATGGCACGGTGAGCACGCAGCATGATGGTGCCGCCAGGCGTCTCGTAGCAGCCGCGCGACTTCATGCCGACGTAGCGGTTCTCGACGATGTCCAGACGACCGATGCCGTTGGCGCCGCCGATGCGGTTGAGGTCTGCGAGCACGGTGGCCGGGGTCTTCTCGACGCCGTCGATGGCGACGATGTCGCCATTGCGGTAGGTCAGCTCGATGTAGGTGGCCTGGTCAGGGGCGTTCTCCGGAGAGACGCTCCAACGCCACATGTCTTCCTCGTGCTCGGTCCAGGTATCTTCCAGGACACCGCCTTCGTAGGAGATGTGCAGCAGGTTGGCGTCCATCGAGTACGGCGACTTCTTCTTGCCGTGACGCTCGATCGGAATGCCGTGCTTCTCGGCATAGTCCATGAGTTTTTCGCGGGACAGCAGGTCCCACTCACGCCATGGTGCGATGACCTTGACACCTGGCTTGAGCGCGTAGGCACCCAGCTCGAAACGCACTTGGTCGTTACCCTTGCCGGTGGCGCCGTGGGAAATGGCGTCAGCGCCGGTTTCGTTGGCGATTTCGATCAGGCGCTTGGCGATCAGCGGACGGGCGATGGAGGTACCCAGCAGGTACTCGCCTTCATACACGGTGTTGGCGCGGAACATCGGGAAGACGAAATCTCGCACGAACTCTTCGCGCAGGTCGTCGATGTAGATTTCCTTGACGCCCATTGCCTGTGCCTTGGCACGGGCCGGCTCGACCTCTTCACCCTGGCCAAGATCTGCGGTGAAGGTCACCACTTCACAGTTGTAGGTGTCTTGCAGCCACTTGAGAATCACCGAAGTATCAAGGCCGCCGGAATACGCCAGTACGACCTTTTTTACGTCCGCCATGCCATCACTCCACGGGGTTGTACGGAAAGCCGTCGATTCTACCGATCTCGCGGGGGAATTTACAGTGGCGCGACAGCTTGTGATGACAAAGCGACAGGAAATGTCGTGAGCGCGACCCGTGGTCGCAGTCAGACTTTCTTCGCACCCGCCGGCAATGCCGCAGGCACGCTGGCCGGCGTAGCGGCCGCCGGCTGCGCCGGGGCGACAGGTGTTGCATCGCGAGGCTTTTCAGTAGGTTTCTCGGTCGGCGTGACACGGTCGAGCTGGATGTTGACCCGGCGATTGCGGGCGCGGTTGGCGGCTGTATTGTTCTTGGCCAGCGGGTAGCGCTCGCCATGGAAACGTACGGTGATCTGCTCTTCCGGCACACCGTGGGCCTTGAGGTATTCAGCCACCGCCAGCGCGCGACGGCGCGAAGCGTCGCGATTGGTCAGGCGGTTACCGCTGTTGTCGGAGTGCCCATCAAGCTCGATGTGATTGACCGACGGGTCGGCCTTCAGATAATCGAGTATCACGTCCAGGCGCGCGCGCGCCGCACTGTCCAGATCGAAACCGGTTCCGGGGAACGGCACCTGGGTCTGACGAATCTGGTCATAGTTCATCGGCAGGAGTTTGGCGGCACACAATTGGTAGTCGCTATAGGCCTTGGCGAAACTCACCGGCAGCACATGCACCTCCATCGGCCGGCCGCCCTCGCCGGCGTAGTTGCGCACCACGGTGCTGCGACCGTCCAGCAGACCATTGATCAAGCGGCTGGCCTGGCCCTGCGAAGTGCTGAACAGCACGCCATTGCGGCCCATGCGCACCGCCCCCAAGTTGATGTCGCCACGCCCGGGCTGCCAAGGGGCAGCGGCGGCCAGCAGCGTTGCCGACCCTGCGCCCAGTGCATTGCTGTCCGACCGCAGCTGGAAGACCGGCTGCTCACCTGCACGACGCACGAACTCACCGCTGCCGAAACCGTCGATCGGCTGGATCAGCCGGCACTCGAACTGGTCGCCCTCGACCTTCCAGGCAATGTTCTCCATGCGGGTCTGGAAGGTAAGTGCTCCGGCCGGCAGGCTGGCACACAGGCTGAACAGGAGTAGGTAACGCTGGCGCACGGGCGGCTCCACAGATTCTGACGGCTTACCTGCAGGCTATCGGACGCTCGTCGGAAAACTTGATAGCCGTGCTGCCCACTGGGTTTTCCGGTAGCATTGGCGCCTGAGTTCGAACCGCCTGGAAACCCCAATGTCCGATCGCCTGACCCTCCTGCGTCCCGACGACTGGCACATCCATCTGCGCGATGGTGCTGTGCTGCAACATACCGTCGGCGACGTGGCGCGCACCTTTGCCCGCGCCATCATCATGCCCAACCTGGTTCCGCCGGTACGCAATGCCACCGAAGCCGACGCCTACCGCCAGCGCATCCTCGCCGCCCGTCCGATGGGCAGCCGCTTCGAGCCGCTGATGGTGCTGTACCTGACCGACCGTACCAGCCCCGAGGACATTCGTGCAGCCAAGGCCAGCGGCATCGTCTACGCCGCCAAGCTCTACCCGGCCGGTGCCACGACCAACTCCGACTCGGGCGTGACCAGCATCGACAATATTTTCCCGGCGATCGAAGCACTGGCCGAGGTCGGCCTGCCGCTGCTGGTCCACGGTGAAGTGACGCGCTCGGAGATCGACGTGTTCGATCGCGAAAAGCGCTTCATCGACGAGCACATGCGTCGCCTGGTCGAACGTTTCCCGACGCTCAAGGTAGTGTTCGAGCACATCACCACCAGCGATGCCGCGCAGTTCGTCACCGAGGCGCCCGCCAACGTCGGCGCCACCATCACTGCCCAGCATTTGCTGTACAACCGCAACCACATGCTGGTCGGCGGTATCCGCCCACACTTCTATTGCCTGCCGATCCTCAAGCGCAACACCCACCAGGTGGCATTGCTTGACGCGGCCACCAGCGGCAACCCGAAATTTTTCCTCGGCACCGATTCGGCGCCACACGCCAAGCACGCCAAGGAAGCTGCCTGCGGCTGCGCCGGCTGCTACACCGCCTACGCGGCCATCGAGCTGTACGCCGAAGCCTTCGAGCAGCGTAATGCCCTGGACAAACTGGAAGGTTTCGCCAGCCTGCACGGCCCGGCGTTCTATGGCCTGCCGGCAAACACCGACACCATCACGCTGGTACGCGAGGACTGGACCGCCCCGGCGAGCCTGCCGTTCGGCGACACCACCGTGGTTCCGCTGCGCGCTGGCGAAACGCTGCGCTGGCGCCTGCTGGAGGACAACGCGTGAGCGAAGACCTTTACGATGACGACCAGGACGGTCAGGTAAGCAGCAGCTCGCGCCACCCGATGGCCGAGCGTTTCCGCGGCTACCTGCCCGTGGTAGTGGACGTCGAGACCGGTGGTTTCAACAGTGCCACCGACGCGCTGCTGGAAATTGCCGCCGTCACCATCGGTATGGACGAGAAGGGCTTCCTGTTCCCGGAACACACCTACTTCTACCGTGTCGAGCCTTTCGAAGGCGCGAATATCGAAGCGGCGGCGCTGGAGTTCACCGGCATCAAGCTGGACCACCCTCTACGCATGGCCGTGAGCGAAGAAAGCGCGCTCACCGATATCTTCCGCGGCGTGCGCAAAGCGTTGAAGGCCAATGGTTGCAAGCGGGCGATCCTGGTTGGCCACAACAGCAGCTTCGACCTGGGCTTCCTCAACGCGGCGGTGGCGCGCAACGATCTCAAGCGCAATCCCTTCCACCCGTTCTCCAGCTTCGACACCGCGACGCTGGCCGGCCTGGCCTATGGCCAGACCGTACTGGCTCGGGCCTGCCAGAGTGCCGACATCGACTTCGATGGGCGCGAGGCGCATTCGGCACGTTACGACACCGAGAAGACCGCCGAGCTGTTCTGCGGGATCGTCAACCGCTGGAAAGAGATGGGCGGCTGGCGCGACTTCAACGACTGAGTCGAAATCCGGGAGTGCACAGCGCTCCTTGGATACCAGACACAAAAAAACCGGCCACATGGGCCGGTTTTTTTACGCGTGGCGATTACAGCTTGCCAGCGTTCTCGCTCAGGTACGCCGCAACACCTTCTGGCGAAGCGTTCATGCCCTTGTCGCCTTTCTTCCAGTTGGCCGGGCAGACTTCGCCGTGCTCTTCGTGGAATTGCAGGGCGTCGACCAGACGCAGCAGCTCGTCCATGTTGCGGCCCAGTGGCAGGTCGTTGACGATCTGCGAACGGACAACACCGTTCTTGTCGATCAGGAAGGCGCCACGGAAAGCTACGCCGCCTTCGGACTCGACATCGTAGGCCTTGCAGATTTCGTGGGTGATGTCGGCAGCCAGGGTGTACTTGACCTGACCGATACCACCGTTGTTGACCGGGGTGTTACGCCAGGCGTTGTGGGTGAAGTGCGAGTCGATCGAAACGCCGATCACTTCCACGCCACGGGCTTCGAAGTCAGGAATGCGGTTGTCCAGGGCGATCAGCTCGGACGGGCAGACGAAGGTGAAGTCCAGCGGGTAGAAGAACACCAGGCCGTACTTGCCCTTGATGGCCGAAGCCAGGTTGAAGCTGTCGACGATCTCGCCGTTGCCCAGCACGGCTGGAACGGTGAAGTCCGGGGCTTGTTTACCAACGAGCACGCTCATTCGTTATCTCCTGATGATGGTGAAAAACCGTTGCCCGGGCGAGGCTCGCACGCCCGGCATCCAACAAAGGCCGACCATCATACACGGCTTATCGTGACAGGCCGAATCGAACCATCGGTCGCGGGAAGATGAAGCTTTCTTCAAGTGCTTTGACAAGCATTCTCATTACCATTAAGCTCCACTCCATCGACTCAACCAGCGATGGTCTGACCTTATGTATGTATGTCTCTGCGTCGGCGTGACCGATGGACAGATCCGTGATGCGATCTACGAAGGATGCTGCAGCTACAAGGAAGTCCGTGCCGCCACCAACGTCGCCAGCCAGTGCGGCAAGTGTGCGTGTCTCGCCAAGCAGGTGGTCCGCGAAACATTGACCGATCTCCAGCTCAGCCAACAGGCCGTCCTGCCTTACCCGGTAGAATTTAACGCCGCCTGAAACACCCTATTTCGAAGAACCGGACCTCGCGTCCGGTTTTTTTATGCCTGTAATTCAATAAGTTAGCCTTCGAACGCGGTTCACAAACATTCTTATTCCTATTAATTTTCACTTATTATTCAAGAACTTAGGTTTGACACACGAAGTTGTCGGGCTCAAACTTCCTGCATTGGCACACTTCTACAGGGCAGGAACCCGATCATGAAAGGCGACGTAAGCGTCATCCAGCATCTCAACAAGATCCTCGGAAACGAGCTGGTCGCGATCAACCAGTACTTCCTGCACGCACGCATGTACGAAGATTGGGGCCTGAACAAGCTCGGCAAGCACGAGTACAAGGAGTCCATCGACGAGATGAAGCACGCTGACAAGCTGATCAAGCGTATTCTCTTCCTCGAAGGCATCCCCAACGTCCAGGACCTGGGCAAGCTGCTGATCGGCGAGCACACCAAGGAAATGCTCGAGTGCGACCTGAAGATCGAGCAGAAAGGCCTGGTTGACCTGAAAGCCGCCATCGCGCACTGCGAAACGGTCGGCGACTTCGGCTCGCGCGAATTGCTCGAAGACATCCTGGAGTCCGAGGAAGAGCACATCGACTGGCTGGAAACCCAGTTGGGCCTGATCGACAAGATCGGCATCGAGAACTACCTGCAGTCGCAGATGGGCGAAGAATAAGCCTCCCTGGATAGCACCCATGAAAAAGCCCCGCCTAGGCGGGGCTTTTTCATGCCGGCGAAAAACCTGGATCAGGCCTCGGAAGCCTTGGCCTTGGCGGCTGCGTCCTTGATCAGGGTCTGCAGCTCACCCTTCTCGAACATCTCCAGCACGATGTCGCTGCCACCAACCAGCTCACCACCCACCCACAGCTGAGGGAAGGTTGGCCAGTTGGCATACTTGGGCAGGTTGGCACGAATTTCCGGGTTCTGCAGGATGTCGACGTAGGCGAATTTCTCGCCACAACCCATCACAGCCTGCGAAGCACGGGCCGAGAAGCCGCACTGCGGGGCATTCGGCGAGCCTTTCATGTAAAGCAGAATGGTGTTGTTGGCAATCTGCTCTTTGATTGTTTCGATGATATCCATGGAGCACCTCGGCTGAACTTTCCGACACGGTCGTCGGCACGGTGAGGCATTGTATCGGAAAGCCGAGTGTCGTGCTTGGTAATGGACCTGGGGCGTTGAGCAGGTCCATTTCGCAATCAAGCCGCCTCCACCTGCACCGGCACACCATTGAGCGCGGCATTGCCCGACAACGCATCGCGCAGCAATTCATCGGTCAGGTCATTGGCGCTCACTCCCGGTTGGGCGTGGGCGATCTGCAAACGTACCCCCTGGCGACCGTGCCCGTAGCCATGTGGCAGGCTGACCACTCCCGGCATTACCTCCTCACTGGCAAGCACCTGCACCTCCAGACTACCGGTACGCGAGCGAACCCTCACCCACTGCCCGTCCTCCAGCTGGCGCTGCTGCAAGTCCTGCGGATGCATCAGCAACTGGTGGCGGGGCTTGCCTTTGACCAGGCGATGGTAGTTGTGCATCCAAGAATTGTTGCTGCGCACATGCCGGCGCCCGATCAGCAGCAACTGGTCGGGCTCCATCGGCACCTGCCGGGCCAGGCGCTGCAGATCGTCGAGCAGCACCTGCGGTGCGGCCTCCACCGCCTGGGCCGGAGTGCGCAAGCGGGTTGCGAGGTTTGGCTGCAACGGCCCCAGATCAAGACCATGGGGATGCTGGTCCAACACCTGCAGTGACAGCCCCCAGGACGACGCCTCACCACGTGGCCCCTTGCGCAGCGCCAGATCGATCATCTGCGCTGGAGGCAGGGTCGGCTTGAGCTCGAGCGCTGCACGCTCGGCGAACGCCCGGGCCAGCCCGACAAAGATCTCCCAATCATGCAGCGCCCCCTCAGGCTTGGCCAGGATAGCCCGATTGAAGCGGGTGACGTTACGCACTGCCAGCAGGTTGAAGGTGCTGTCGTAGTGATCGTTTTCCAGTGCCGACGTGGAGGGCAGGATAAGGTCGGCGTGGCGAGTGGTTTCATTGATGTACAGGTCGATGCTGAGCATGAACTCAAGACCCGCAAGAGCCCCATCGAGCTGGCGACCATTGGGAGTGGACAGCACCGGGTTGCCGGCGACGGTCACCAGCGCCCTCACCTGCCCTTCGCCGGGTGTCAGCACTTCCTCGGCCAACGCTGCAACCGGCAGCTCCCCGCCGTACTCCGGGAGGCCCGAAACCCGACTCTGCCACTGGTTGAAATGACCGCCCGAGGTGCTGGCGACCAGGTCAACCGCAGGCTCGGTGCACAGTGCACCACCTTGGCGGTCGAGGTTGCCGGTGACCAGGTTGATCAGTTGCACCAACCAATGGCAAAGCGTGCCGAAGGTCTGGGTGGAGACGCCCATGCGCCCGTAGCACACGGCACTGCCGGCCGCGGCGAAATCTCGCGCCAACTGGCGAATCTGCCCAGCTTCGATGCCGCAAAGCGGACTCATGGCCTGCGCCGTGAAGGGCGCGATCGCCTCGCGCACCTGCTCAAGGCCATTGACCGGCAGGTGCGAGCCACGCGCCAGGTTTTCGCTGAACAAGGTATTGAGCAGACCACACAGCAGCGCGGCATCACCGCCAGGACGGATGAACAGGTGCTGGTCGGCCATCGCCGCCGTTTCACTGCGTCGGGGGTCGATCACCACGAGTCGTCCGCCGCGCGCACGCAGCGCCTTCAAGCGCTTTTCCACGTCCGGCACGGTCATGATGCTGCCATTGGACGCCAATGGATTGCCGCCAAGGATGAGCATGAAATCGGTGTGGTCGATATCCGGGATCGGCAGTAGCAGGCCATGGCCATACATCAGGTGGCTGGTCAGGTGCTGGGGCAACTGGTCGACGGAGGTGGCGGAAAACCGGTTGCGCGTCTTGAGCAGCCCCAAAAAGTAGTTGCTGTGAGTCATCAGGCCGTAATTGTGCACGCTGGGATTGCCCTGGTAGACCGCCACGGCATTGCGCCCATGCGCCTGCTGGATACTCCACAAGCGTTCCGCAGCCAGCGCGAAGGCCTCTTCCCAGGTGATCGGCTCCCAGCGCTCCCCCACGCGCCGATGAGGCTGGCGCAAGCGGTCAGGGTCTTCCTGGATGTCCTGCAGCGCCACCGCCTTCAGACAGATATGCCCACGGCTGAACGGGTCCTGCGGATCGCCCTTGATCGCGCTGATCGACGCCCGCCCGTCGGGCGCATGGCTGACTTCGATGTTGAGGCCGCAGATTGCCTCGCACAGGTGACAAGCACGGTGATGCAGGGTCTTGGTCATGGCCGCCTCTGCCTTGTTGTTCTGGAAGCGCTGACTATGCCCCCGACCGCCCACCGATGCCACGCCGCTTAGTCACGTGAATCGGGCGTCATCAGGCACACGATTCGCGACACGGCGTTTGCCAAAGCCCCGCCAAGCCGTGTACAAACCCCTGTAGAAAATAAAAAACAGACCCTCCACAAGGGTTTACGACACCCTTTGAAACAGCCCCGCTGTTTCCCCTCTTGGTTTCAGGCGACATTTAATTATAGTATTGCGCCTTTCCCTATTCCGTCCGCCCCGTGCGGCTTACGCCGCAGGTCACTCCCGTTGTCAAAAAAAACCATACGGTCGACCTGCAAAACGTTGCAGATAAGGTAGTCAATCATGAGCACCAGGCACTTTCTCTCCCTGCTGGATTTCACCGCTGACGAATTGCTCGGCGTGATCCGTCGAGGCATCGAGCTGAAGGACCTGCGCAAGCGAGGCGTGCTCTTCGAACCCCTGAAGAACCGCGTGCTGGGGATGATCTTCGAGAAGTCCTCGACCCGCACCCGCGTATCGTTCGAAGCGGGCATGATCCAGCTCGGCGGCCAGGCGATCTTCCTGTCCCCGCGCGACACCCAGCTGGGTCGCGGCGAGCCGATCAGCGACAGCGCCATCGTGCTCTCGAGCATGGTCGACGCGGTGATGATCCGCACCCATGCCCACAGCACGCTGACCGAATTCGCTGCGCACTCGAAGGTGCCGTTGATCAACGGCCTGTCAGACGAATCGCACCCCTGCCAACTGCTGGCGGACATGCAGACCTTCGTCGAACACCGTGGCTCGATCCAGGGCAAGACCGTGGCCTGGATCGGTGATGGCTTCAATATGTGCAACTCCTACATCGAGGCTGCCCGCCAGTTCGATTTCCAGCTGCACATCGCTTGCCCGGAGGGCTACGAGCCCGATCCACGCTTCCTCGAGCTCGGTGGCGAGCACGTACGGATCATCCGTGATCCGAAGGAAGCGGTACGCGGCGCGCACCTGGTGACCACGGATGTCTGGACTTCCATGGGCCAGGAAGAGGAAACTGCACGGCGCCTGGCGCATTTCGCGCCTTACCAGGTCACCCGCGAGCTGCTCGACCTGGCGGCACCCGACGCCCTGTTCATGCACTGCCTGCCCGCTCACCGCGGTGAGGAGATCAGCCAGGACCTGCTAGACGACCCACGTTCGGTCGCCTGGGACCAGGCCGAGAACCGCCTGCATGCACAGAAGGCTCTTCTTGAATTCCTTGTAGAACCGGCTTACCACCACGCATGAGTCAACCCCTGCTGCTCAACCTGCGCAACCTCGCCTGCGGCTATGGCGAGCAGCGCATCGTCCAGAACCTCAATCTGCACCTGAACGCAGGCGACATCGGTTGCCTGCTGGGTTCATCGGGTTGCGGCAAAACCACCACCCTGCGCGCCATCGCCGGCTTCGAGCCGGTGCATGACGGCGAGATCCAGCTGGCCGGAGACGTCATCTCACGTGCAGGCTTCACCCTCGCTCCGGAAAAACGCCGGATCGGCATGGTGTTCCAGGACTACGCGCTGTTCCCACACCTGACCGTGGCACAGAACATCGCTTTCGGCATCGGCAAGCATCCACGCCAAGGCGAAGTGGTCAATGAAATGCTCGAGCTGGTCAAGCTCGGCGGCCTGGGCGCACGCTACCCCCATGAACTTTCCGGCGGCCAGCAGCAGCGTGTCGCCCTGGCCCGCGCGCTGGCGCCAGAGCCGCAGTTGCTGCTGCTCGACGAGCCGTTCTCCAACCTCGACGTGGAGCTGCGCCGACGCCTGAGCCACGAGGTCCGCGACATTCTCAAGAGCCGTGGCACCAGCGCAATCCTGGTCACCCACGACCAGGAAGAAGCCTTCGCCGTCAGCGATCATGTCGGCGTATTCAAGGAAGGTCGCCTGGAACAATGGGATACGCCCTACAACCTCTATCACGAGCCCCAGACGCCGTTCGTGGCCAGTTTCATCGGCCAGGGCTACTTCATCCGCGGCCAGATGAGCAGCCCGGAAGCAGTGAACACCGAGCTCGGGGAACTGCGCGGCAATCGCGCCTACTTGATGCCAGTAGGCAGTTCAGTGGACGTCCTCCTGCGCCCGGACGACATCGTGCACGCACCGGACAGCACGCTGCGCGCGCGTATCAATGGCAAGAGTTTCCTGGGCGCCTCGACGCTCTATCGTCTGGAACTGCCCACCGGTAGCCAACTGGAGGCGATTTTCCCCAGTCATGTCGATCACCAGATCGGCCAGGACGTAGGCATCGCCGTCGCGGCTGACCATCTGGTGCTGTTCGCCGTACCGGGCAGTGTCGCGGCGCAATTGCAGGCCCAGGAGAACGGCGTACGCCGCTACAGTTCGGCGACCTGAAGGCGCTCTGCTGCGCGCCCTCAGCCTCTGCCGATCCCGGCAAACCTGCCCTGGGTATGCTCGGCCAGCACTGCTGCTGCCAGCTCCACTTCCAGCCCGCGCCGTCCGGCGCTGACATGAATGCTGTCGAACTGCTGCGCCGACTCATCGATGAAGGTGCGCAGGCGTTTCTTCTGCCCCAGAGGGCTGATACCACCGACCAGATATCCCGTGGCCCGCTGGGCTGCGGCAGGGTCGGCCATCTCGCACTTCTTGACCCCGGCAGCCTGGGCGAGCGCCTTGAGGTCCAGCGTGCCGATCACCGGCACCACCGCCACCAGCAACTCACCTTTTTCGCTGCTGGCCAGCAATGTCTTGAATACCCGCTGCGGATCGAGCCCGAGCTTCTCGGCGGCTTCCAGGCCATAGGAGGCGGATTTGGGATCGTGTTCGTAGGTGAGCACGCGATGTTCGGCGCGCGCCTTCTTCAGCAGGTCGAGTGCGGGGGTCATGTACAGCTCCAGTCGATGACGGCGTGCCGGCTACTTTAGGGTAAATCCCGGAGGCCAGCCAGCGCACGTCGGGGCGTGCACCGGACCTGTGCAGGCAGGATCATGTTCGCGGGTCAGAATGTGGCCGATGGTTCACTTTCGACCTTTGACATCAGCGTTTCTTGTCTATATTTTTTCGTTTCTGAAGAAAACACGCACATAAACAGTGCACATTCGTACACTCGCCGGTCGTTCATGGGGATGGACAACCGGCGTCGACAGCCGGGCGTCCTGCGCCTCAGAACAACAAGAACCGAAGGTCCTACATGACGACAGCTCTACGACAACCAACGCTTTCCGGCCAGTGCATGGCCGAGTTCCTGGGTACTGCGTTGCTCATCTTCTTCGGTACCGGTTGCGTGGCCGCTCTCAAGGTCGCGGGTGCCAGCTTCGGACTCTGGGAAATCAGCATCATCTGGGGCGTCGGCGTCAGCATGGCGATCTACCTCAGCGCCGGCGTTTCCGGCGCGCACCTGAACCCGGCAGTCAGCATTGCGCTCACCCTGTTCGCCGGTTTCGACAGGCGCAAGCTGCCTTTCTATATGCTCGCCCAGATCTGTGGCGCCTTCTGCGGTGCGGCACTGGTCTACACCCTGTACAGCACGCTTTTCTTCGATTTCGAACAGGCGCACGGCATGGTCAGGGGCAGCCAGGCCAGCCTCGAGCTGGCGTCGGTGTTCTCCACCTATGCGCATCCATCGCTATCCATCGGCCAGGCATTTCTGGTCGAAGTGGTGATCACAGCAATCCTCATGGCCGTGATCATGGCCCTCACCGATGACAATAACGGCCTGCCGCGTGGCGCCACCGCACCGCTGCTGATCGGCCTGCTGATTGCGGTGATCGGTAGCGCCATGGGGCCGCTCACCGGCTTTGCGATGAACCCGGCCCGGGATTTCGGGCCCAAACTCATGACATTCCTGGCGGGTTGGGGCGAAATTGCCTTCACTGGTGGACGGGACATTCCCTACTTCCTGGTTCCGGTGTTCGCACCGATCCTTGGCGCGTGCCTGGGGGCCGCGGGCTATCGAGTCCTGATCGCCCGCAACCTGCCGACGGCCGACGCCGCAAACCCAAAGACAGATGCTGCTACCCAGGGCGATACTCAAACTTCCTGAGACTGGCGGTGCGGGATCTCGCCCGCGCGCTCTGACTCACTCCCTTTTCGTGCAAGGCAACGACCATGACAGACACCCAGGATAAGAACTACATCATCGCCCTGGACCAGGGCACCACGAGTTCGCGGGCGATCATCTTCGACCGCGACGCCAATGTGGTCGGCACCTCCCAGCGCGAGTTCGCCCAACACTATCCGCAGGCCGGCTGGGTCGAACACGATCCGATGGAGATCTTCGCCACGCAGAGCGCGACCATGGTCGAGGCCCTGGCGCAGGCAGGTCTGAGCCACGCCCAGGTGGCGGCGATCGGTATCACCAACCAGCGTGAAACCACCGTGGTGTGGGACAAGGAAACCGGTCGCCCGGTATACAACGCCATCGTCTGGCAGTGCCGTCGCAGCACCGAGATCTGCGCCCAGCTCAAGCGTGACGGCCACGAACAGTACATCCGCGAAACCACCGGCCTGGTCACCGACCCGTACTTCTCCGGCACCAAGCTCAAGTGGATCCTCGACAACGTCGAAGGTGCCCGCGAGCGCGCCGAACGTGGCGAACTGTTGTTCGGCACCGTCGACAGCTGGCTGATCTGGAAATTCTCTGGCGGCAAGGTGCACGTCACCGACTACACCAACGCCTCGCGCACGCTGATGTTCAACATTCACACCCTGCAATGGGATGACAAGCTGCTGGACATTCTCGGCCTCCCGCGGCAGATGCTGCCCCAGGTGCGCCCGTCCTCGGAGGTCTACGGCCACACCAAGAGCGGTATCGCCATCGCCGGTATCGCCGGCGACCAGCAGTCGGCGCTGTTCGGCCAGATGTGCGTGGAGCCGGGCCAGGCCAAGAACACCTATGGCACCGGCTGCTTCCTGCTGATGAACACCGGCGACAAGGCCGTCACCTCGTCTCACGGCCTGCTCACCACCATCGCCTGCGGCCCTCGCGGCGAAGTGGCCTATGCCCTGGAAGGCGCAGTTTTCAACGGTGGTTCAACGGTCCAGTGGCTGCGCGACGAGCTGAAGATCGTCAACGACGCGCTCGACACCGAGTACTTCGCCAGCAAGGTGAAGGACAGCAATGGCGTCTACCTGGTACCGGCCTTCACCGGCCTCGGCGCACCCTACTGGGATCCGTACGCACGCGGCGCCCTGTTCGGCCTCACCCGAGGCGTCAAGGTCGACCACATCATCCGTGCCGCCCTGGAATCGATCGCCTACCAGACCCGCGATGTGCTCGACGCCATGCAGCACGACTGCGGCCAGCGACTCTCGGAGCTGCGGGTTGATGGCGGTGCGGTGGCCAACAACTTCCTCATGCAGTTCCAGGCCGACATTCTCGGCACCTGCGTGGAGCGTCCGAAAATGCGCGAAACCACCGCCCTCGGCGCCGCCTACCTGGCTGGCCTGGCCTGTGGCTTCTGGAGCAGCCTCGACGAGTTGCGTGACAAGGCGATCATCGAACGCGAATTCAGCCCGCAACTGGATGATACGCAGAAAGAAAAGCTGTACGCGGGCTGGAAGAAAGCCATCGAGCGCACCCGCGATTGGGAAGATCACGAAGGCTGACTTCATCAGCCCAACCCAATCCCGTTCAGCAACGGCCTTGCGCGCCCGATCACGGCGCAAGGCCGCTTCCACAGAAGCACCGGCCTCGGGCTAGCGACGACAGTCTACTGGTCGTCATCCCCTTCCTACGGCATCATTGCAGCATTTGTCCGGCAGCCCCAAAGGACCGCCCATGAATCTGCCCCCTCGCCAACAACAAATCCTCGAACTGGTGCGCGAACGCGGCTACGTCAGTATCGAGGAAATGGCGCAGTTGTTCGTCGTCACGCCCCAGACCATCCGTCGTGACATCAACCAGCTCGCCGAGGTCAACCTGTTGCGCCGCTATCATGGTGGTGCCGCCTATGACTCGAGCGTCGAGAACACCGCCTACGCCATGCGCGCCGACCAGATGCGCGACGAGAAACAGCGCATCGCCGAGGCCGTCGCACGGCAGATCCCCGATCACGCCTCGCTGTTCATCAATATCGGTACCACCACCGAATCCATCGCCCGGGCCCTGCTCAACCACAGCCACCTGAAGGTCATCACCAACAACCTGCACGTGGCGTCGATCCTCGGTGCCAAGGATGACTTCGAAGTCCTGGTGGCAGGCGGTACGGTTCGCCGTGACGGCGGTGTCGTGGGGCAGGCCAGCGTCGACTTCATCAGCCAGTTCAAGGTCGATTTCGCCCTGGTCGGCATCAGTGGCATCGATGAAGACGGCAGCCTGTTGGACTTCGACTACCAGGAAGTACGGGTATCCCAGGCCATCATCGCCAATGCCCGACAGGTCATCCTCGCCGCAGACTCCAGCAAGTTCGGGCGCAACGCCATGGTGCGCCTGGGCTCGATCAACCTGATCGACTGTCTGGTGACCGATCAGCATCCCACCCCCACGCTCACGCAGTTGCTGAACCAGTACAAGATCCGCCTGGACGTGGTCTGAGCGCGCAGCGCTGAACATCACCGGTGGCGAGCCGCCGGTGAGACAGCGCCATAAAATGTTCAATAATGTTCACTTTATTGCCATCTGATCAGTATTTTCTATGATCAGCGACTGGCGATGGTCTTTTTGTTGCGCTACTATTTTCGGAAACGAACATAGATGTTCACATTCGCTGTGAACCGCCCTCAGGAGGCCTTGCCCGTGTCCCAGCCCGTCCAGCCCCAGCCGCCCCTCGCCGACTGCTATGACCTCGCCGTGATCGGCGGTGGCATCAATGGCGTCGGTATCGCCGCCGATGCTGCCGGGCGTGGCCTGAAGGTCTTCCTGTGCGAGAAGGACGACCTTGCCCAGCACACCTCCTCGGCGAGCAGCAAGCTGATCCATGGTGGCCTGCGCTACCTGGAACACTACGAATTCCGCCTGGTACGTGAAGCCCTGGCCGAGCGCGAAGTGCTGCTGGCCAAGGCGCCGCACATCGTCAAGCCCATGCGCTTCGTGTTGCCACATCGTCCCCACCTGCGTCCGGCCTGGATGATTCGCGCTGGCCTGTTCCTCTACGATCATCTGGGCAAGCGCAAGCGCCTGGGCGGTTCGCGCAGCTTGCGTTTCGGTGCGGGCTATCCGCTCAAGCCGACGATCACCCGCGGCTTCGAATACGCCGATTGCGCAGTCGATGACGCTCGCCTGGTGGTGCTCAACGCCATGGCCGCACGTGAAAAAGGCGCCCACCTGCACACCCGTACGCGCTGCCTGCGCGCCGAGCGCGTCGATGGCCTGTGGCAGGTCGAACTGCAGCATGCCGACGGCAGCCTGCAGACCATTCGCGCCCGCGCCCTGGTCAATGCCGCCGGTCCTTGGGTGGCAAGCTTCATCAAGGACGACCTCAAGCTCGATGCGCCCTACGGCATTCGCCTGATCCAAGGCAGCCATCTCATCGTGCCGCGGCTGTACGAAGGCGAACACGCCTACATCCTGCAGAACGAAGATCAGCGCATCGTCTTCTGCATCCCTTATCTGGACCGCTTCACCCTGATCGGCACCACCGACCGTGAATACAGCGGCGACCCGGCCAAGGTGGCGATCACCGACGCGGAAACCGACTACCTGCTCAAGGTGGTCAATGAACATTTCAATCATCAATTGTCACGCGCCGACATCCAGCACACCTACTCCGGCGTACGCCCGCTGTGCAACGACGAGTCGGACAACCCTTCTGCCGTCACCCGCGACTACACCCTGGCGTTGTCCGCCAGCGAGGGGCAGGCGCCCCTGCTTTCGGTGTTCGGCGGCAAGCTGACCACCTACCGCAAGCTGGCAGAATCAGCGATGGCCGAACTCAAGCCTTTCTTCTCCCAGATGCGCGGCAGCTGGACTGCCAGCGCGCCATTGCCAGGGGGCGAAGGCATGACCAGCGTGCAGGCCCTGGTCGATGCCGTTCTGGCGCGCCACGGCTGGCTGCCGGTGGACATCGCCAAGCGCTGGGTGCTGACTTACGGCAGTCGTGTCTGGCGCCTGCTTGAGGGTGTACAAGGGCCGGATGACCTTGGTCAGTCGATCGGTGGTGGTTTGTTCAGCCGCGAGGTGGATTACCTGTGCGCTGCAGAATGGGCCGTCAGCGTGGACGATATTCTCTGGCGCCGCACCAAACTGGGCCTGTTCACCAATGCTGCCGAGCAACAGGCCCTGGCCGACTACCTGCAGCAGGCCGCCTCGAACCGGGCGCGAGTCCGCGCGGCCTGAGTCATTCACGGGCTGGCGCAACACCAGCCCGTCCCTTGCCTTGCAGGCGCGCAAACCCTTCAGGGCCCTGCTGCGCAGGTCGAGCGTCCACTCGTCGATCACCTCGCATTCTTCTTCAATATCCAGGTCGGCCAAGCGCGTATGAACGCGCGCTCTTATTTCGCTGAACCTGCAGTGACGTGCCCTTTTCACCCTGACCACTAGGGTCATGACACCCGGCACCCACCCATTCGGATTTCCGAACGCCGCCAGACCAGTCATTCGGAAACCCGCACGCCCACCCTTGGAAATAATTCGTCAGAAAAGATTAATTCCCAGGAAATTCGCGGCGTTATGATGAATGTCGGAGCTTGGCACGAGTCATGCTCTACACTTGGTAGCCGAACGCACACCGCTTCTTGTTGTGTTCGTTGAACGAAGAGTCCGCCAACGGCTCCATAAAAAAAACAAACGTCGAGGAAAATTTGATGCGTATCGTTCGTCAATTGCTGGGCGCTGCAATCGCCGCCGCCGTCATCGCTTCGCCGGTCATGGCCGAAGAGCTGACCGGCACCCTGAAGAAGATCAAGGATTCCGGCACCATCACCCTGGGCCACCGTGACTCCTCCATTCCGTTTTCCTACCTGGCAGGCAGCACTACACCCGTGGGCTACTCCCACGACGTCCAGCTGGCTGTGGTCGAAGCCCTGAAGAAGCAACTGGGCACCGACATCAAGGTCAAGTACAACCTCGTCACCTCCCAGACCCGCATCCCGCTGGTGCAGAACGGCACCGTCGACCTGGAGTGCGGCTCCACCACCAACAACGTCGAGCGCCAGCAGCAAGTCGGCTTCTCGGTCGGCATCTTCGAAGTCGGCACCCGTCTGCTGACCAAGGTCAAGGACGGTCAGCCCTCCTACAAAGACTTCCCGGACCTGGCCGGCAAGAACGTCGTGACCACCGCCGGCACCACCTCCGAGCGCCTGCTCAAGGCGATGAACGCCGACAAGCAGATGAAGATGAACGTGATTTCCGCCAAGGACCACGGTGAAGCCTTCAACATGCTCGAAAGCGGCCGCGCCGTAGCCTTCATGATGGACGACGCCCTGCTGGCCGGTGAAATGGCCAAGGCCAAGAAACCGACCGACTGGGTCATCACCGGCACCCCGCAATCGTACGAAATCTACGGCTGCATGGTGCGCAAGGACGATGCGCAGTTCAAGAAAGCGGTCGATGACGCCATCGTCGCCTACTACAAGTCGGGCGCAGTGCAGAAGAGCTACGACAAGTGGTTCCAGCAACCAATCCCACCGAAAGGCCTGAACCTGCAGTTCCCGATGAGCGAAGAGCTGAAGAAGCTGATCGCAGAGCCTACCGACAAGGCTGCGGACGAAACCAAGTCCTGATCCCCTGCTGAAATGGCCCGTGTGCTCCACCAAGCACGAATCCAACCGACGGGCCACGCATAAGTGTCTAACCTTTACTTCCGAGGGCGCCCAGCGCTCTTGGAAGTTCAAAGGTGCCCGTGAAACAACCGTCTGAGGGGAAATCCCGATGAATTACAACTGGGACTGGGGCGTGTTCTTCAAGTCCACTGGCGTGGGCAGCGAAATCTATCTGGACTGGTACGTCACCGGTCTGGGCTGGACCATCGCCATCGCCATCTGCGCCTGGATCATCGCCTTGCTGCTGGGATCGCTGCTTGGCGTGATGCGCACCGTGCCGAACCGTCTGGTATCAGGCATCGCCACCGCCTACGTGGAACTGTTCCGCAACGTACCGCTGCTGGTGCAGCTGTTCATCTGGTACTTCCTGGTACCGGACCTGCTTCCGGAGGGCCTGCAGGAGTGGTTCAAGCAGGACCTCAACCCGACCACCTCGGCACTGATCAGCGTGATCATCTGCCTTGGCCTGTTCACCGCCGCGCGTGTCTGCGAACAAGTGCGCACCGGTATCCAGGCCCTGCCCCGCGGACAGGAGTCTGCCGGGCGCGCGATGGGCTTCAGCCTGCCGCAGATCTACATGAACGTGCTGCTGCCACAGGCCTACCGGATCATCATTCCGCCGCTCACCTCCGAATTCCTGAACGTGTTCAAGAACTCCTCGGTGGCGTCGCTGATCGGCTTGATGGAGCTGCTGGCCCAGACCAAGCAGACCGCCGAGTTCTCCGCCAACCTGTTCGAGGCCTTCACCCTGGCCACGCTGATCTACTTCACCCTGAACATGGGCCTGATGCTGCTGATGCGCATGGTCGAGAAGAAAGTTGCCGTACCTGGCCTGATTTCCGTGGGAGGTAAGTAATGGACATGGATTTCAGCGAAATCATCCCTGCCCTGCCCGCCCTGTGGGACGGCATGGTCATGACCTTGCAACTGATGGTCATGGGTGTGGTCGGTGGTATCGCGCTGGGGACCGTCCTGGCGCTGATGCGGTTGTCGTCGAGCAAGCTGCTGGCCAATATCGCCGGCGCCTACGTCAACTACTTCCGCTCCATCCCGCTGCTGCTGGTGATCACCTGGTTCTACCTGGCCGTGCCCTTCGTGCTGCGCTGGATTACCGGCGAAGACACCCCGATCGGCGCGTTCACCTCCTGCGTCGTGGCCTTCATGATGTTCGAGGCGGCCTACTTCTGCGAAATCGTGCGTGCCGGCGTGCAGTCGATCTCCAAGGGCCAGATGGGCGCCGCGCAGGCACTGGGCATGACCTACGGCCAGTGCATGCGCCTGATCATCCTGCCCCAGGCGTTCCGCAAGATGACCCCGCTGCTGCTGCAGCAGAGCATCATCCTGTTCCAGGACACCTCGCTGGTCTACACCGTGGGCCTGGTGGACTTCCTCAACTCGGCACGCTCCAACGGCGACATCATCGGGCGCTCCCACGAGTTCCTGATCTTTGCCGGCGTCGTGTACTTCCTCATCAGTTTCTCCGCTTCCTGGTTGGTCAAGCGTCTGCAAAAAAGGATCGCCGTATGATTTCCATCAAGAACGTCAACAAGTGGTACGGGGACTTCCAGGTGCTGACCGATTGCACCACCGAGGTCAAGAAAGGTGAAGTGGTGGTGGTCTGCGGCCCATCCGGCTCGGGCAAGTCCACCCTGATCAAGTGCGTCAACGCGCTGGAGCCGTTCCAGAAGGGCGACATCGTGGTCGACGGCACTTCGATCGCCGATCCGAAGACCAACCTGCCCAAACTGCGTTCACGGGTGGGCATGGTATTCCAGCACTTCGAGCTGTTCCCGCACCTGTCGATCACCGAAAACCTGACCATCGCCCAGCGCAAGGTGCTCGGCCGCAGCGAGGCGGAAGCCACCAAGAAAGGCCTGGCCTTGCTCGACCGCGTAGGCCTCGGCGCCCATGCCAAGAAGCACCCCGGCCAGCTCTCCGGCGGCCAGCAGCAGCGCGTGGCGATCGCCCGCGCCCTGTCGATGGACCCGATCGTCATGCTGTTCGACGAACCGACCTCGGCACTGGACCCGGAAATGGTCAACGAAGTACTGGACGTGATGGTAGAGCTCGCCCATGAGGGCATGACCATGATGTGCGTGACCCACGAAATGGGCTTCGCCCGCAAGGTCGCCAACCGGGTGATCTTCATGGACAAGGGCAACATCATCGAGGACTGCCAGAAGGAAGACTTCTTCGGCAAACCCGAAGGTCGCCACGAACGCACCCAGCACTTCCTCAGCAAGATCCTGCAGCACTGATGATCCCGGTGTCCGCTGCCTGCCAGGGCAGCGGACGCTGGTCGTGACAAGGCCACTGTGATGAAATGCGATCCTTCGCTACTTCGCCCTGCCAAGCCTGCCGTGAAATCCCGCCTGATCCGCCAACTGTTCCTCCCACCACTGATCGTCCTGCTGATGGTCGGTCTGGGCCTGGTCGGCTACATGATCAGCGAAAACAACGGCATCCGCGCCCTGAGCGAGAACGGCGAGCGCCAGCTCGAGCTGCACGCGCGCACGGTCGAAAGCGAAATCAGCAAGTACACCTACCTGCCGAGTCTGCTGGAGCTCGAAGACAGCGTCTCGCAACTGCTCGCCGAACCTGACGGCGGCTCGCGGCAGGTCGTCAACGAATACCTCGAAGGCCTGAACCGCCGCAGCCGCAGCCGGGCGATCTACGTCCTGGACACCAGCGGCCGGGTGCAGGCCACCAGCAACTGGCGCGACGCCGACTCCTTCCTGGGGGAAGACCTGGCCTTCCGCGCCTATTTCCAGGACGCCGTGCGCGGACAGCCTGGGCGCTTCTATGGCATCGGCAGCACCACCGGGGAAGCCGGCTACTATCTGGCCCATGGCCTGGAAGAGCATGGCAAGATCATCGGCGTCGCGGTGATCAAGGTCCGCCTGGACACCCTGGAAGAGCGCTGGCAACGCGCCCGCCTCGAAGCATTCGTCAGCGACGAGAACGGCATCATCATCCTGTCCAGCGACCCCGCCCGGCGGTTGAAGTCGGTGCGCCCGCTGACCCCGCAGATCAAGGAAGAGCTGGCGCGCAGCCTGCAATACTACTGGTGGCCACTCAACGAACTGCAACCGCTGGCCCGCGAGACGCTGGGCGATGGTGTAGAAAAACTGACCTTCCCGGCCAACAGCGAAACCGCCCAGAGCAAAGTGCGTGAAGTCGCCTACCTGGCCCAGACCCGGCGCCTGGCTGACACCCCCTGGCACTTCACCCTGCTCACCCCGCTGCAGGATCTGCATCGCGAGTCGATGGTCCAGGGCATCCTGGTCGGCGTTGCCTTCGCCCTGCTGGCAATCCTCGGCATCGCCTGGAACGAGCGGCGCAAGGTGATCGCCACGCGCCTGGCTGCCCGCGAAGCCCTGGAAGAAGCCAATAGCATGCTGGAGCGGCGGATCACCGAACGTACCGCCGACCTGCGTGCCAGCAACGAACGACTCAAGGGGCAGATCCGCGAACGACGTCACGCCGAGCAGACCCTGCGCCATGCCCAGGACGAGTTGGTCCAGGCCGGCAAGCTGGCGGCCATCGGGCAGATGTCGACCAGCATCGCCCATGAGCTGAACCAGCCGCTGGCGGCACTGCGTACCCTGTCGGGCAATACCGTGCGCTTCCTCGAACGCGGAGCCTTCGAGACCGCCAGCACCAACCTGCGCACCATGAACGACCTGATCGACCGCATGGGGCGCATCACCGCCAGCCTGCGCTCCTTCGCCCGGCGTGGCGAGGACAGCGGCCGTGCCTCGCTGGGCAAGGCGGTGGAGGCCTCCCTGCAGGTGCTCGGCAACCGCATCGGCGCGTGCAACCTGCAATTGCATCGCCAATTCGATGACCAGCCGCTGGCGATCGACCAGACGCGCCTGGAACAGATCCTGGTCAACCTGCTTGGCAACGCCCTCGACGCCATGACCGCCCAACCCCAACCACAGCTGTGGCTGGAGGGCGAACTGGCAGGCGACAGATACCGCCTGCGGGTTCGCGACAACGGCCACGGCATTGACATCGAGGCCCGCAAGCACCTGTTCGAACCGTTCTTCACCACCAAACCAGGCGAGCATGGGCTGGGCCTGGGCCTGACCTTGTCGGCCAGCCTCGCCACAGCCGCCAAGGGCACCTTGAGCGTCGAGCACCCCGCTGGCGGCGGTACAGCCTTCATACTCACCCTGCCCCTGGTCACCTCCCCCACAGACTCGGCCGATGCCCCATGAACGAAGGGTCCCCATGAACCAAGCACCCTTGACTGTCCTGATCGTCGAAGACGACCCCCACGTGCTGCTCGGTTGCCAGCAGGCGCTGGCGCTCGAGGATATCGCTTGCGAAGGCGTCGGCAGCGCCGAACAGGCCCTGGAGCGGATCGGTGACGATTTCGCCGGGATCGTCGTCAGCGACATTCGCCTGCCGGGCATCGACGGCCTGGAGCTGCTCAATCGCCTCAAGGCCCGCGACCGCAGCCTGCCGGTGGTGCTGATCACCGGCCACGGCGACATCGACATGGCCGTCGGCGCCATGCGCAACGGCGCCTACGACTTCATGGAGAAGCCGTTCTCGCCAGAGCGACTGGTGGATGTGGTACGCCGGGCGCTGGAGCAACGCGGCCTGTCGCGCGAAGTGGTCGCCCTGCGCAGGCAACTGGCCGGTCACAGCTCGCTGGAAGGACGGATCATCGGCCGCTCGCCTGCCATGCAGAACCTGCGCGAACTGATCGCCAACGTCGCCGACACCTCGGCCAACGTACTGATCGAAGGCGAGACCGGCACGGGCAAGGAACTGGTCGCCCGTTGCCTGCACGATTTCAGCCGGCGCCAGACAGCCCCCTTCGTGGCCTTGAACTGCGGCGGCCTGCCGGAAAATCTGTTCGAGAGCGAAATCTTCGGCCATGAAGCCAACGCGTTCACCGGCGCGGGCAAACGGCGGATCGGCAAGATCGAGCATGCCAATGGCGGGACACTGTTCCTCGATGAAGTCGAGAGCATGCCGATCAACCTGCAGATCAAGCTGCTGCGCGTCTTGCAGGAGCGCACTCTCGAGCGCCTGGGCTCGAACCAGAGCATCCCGGTGGACTGCCGGGTGATCGCTGCCACCAAGTCGGACCTGGACGCCATGGGCCAGGCCGGACAGTTCCGCAGCGACCTGTACTATCGCCTCAACGTGGTTACGCTCGAGTTGCCGCCGTTGCGCGAACGCCGCGAGGACGTACTGCAGTTGTTCGAGCATTTCCTGCAGCAATCGGCGCTGCGCTTCGACCGCGAAGTTCCCGAGCTGGACAGCCAGACATTGTCGCGGCTCATGGCTCATGACTGGCCGGGCAATGTGCGCGAGCTGCGCAACGTCGCCGAGCGCTATGCGCTGGGCTTGCCGGCGTTCAAGAAGGCCGGTGGCAGTGCAAGCCAGGGGCTGGGCTTTGCCGAGGCGGTGGAAGCGTTCGAACGCAACCTGCTCAGTGATGCCTTGCAGCGCACTGGCGGCAACCTCAGCCAGGCCAGCCAGGAGCTGGGTATGGCCAAGACGACGTTGTTCGACAAGGTGAAGAAGTACGGGTTGGGCTGACAGGGCTCAGCGCCACCCGACTCAAAGCCCTGCCAGGTGCGTCGCATCCTGACGATGCGCCTTCAGGTAGGGCAGCACCGCCGCCAGCAACGGCGCCTTGAACGGCTCCTGGAAGCGGTGCGCCAACCCTGGAATCAAGCGCAACTGGCTGCCCTGGATGTGCGCCGCCAGGTGCACCCCATGCATCACCGGGAGCAGCGGGTCGGCCGTGCCATGCACGACCAGCGTAGGCACACGCAACTGGTTGAGCAGCGCCACCCGGCTCGGCTCCGCCAGGATCGCCATGATCTGGCGCTTGACCCCCTCCGGGTTGAACGCCCGGTCATAGGCCAACGCCGCCTGCTGCAACAGCACCGCGCGATCATCGTGCACCGTCGGGCTGCCCAAAGCCGCCAGCAGGTCGGCCTGCTGCTCCAGCGCCACTTCACGGCTCGGAGCACTGCGCCGCGCCAGCAACTGCACCAACGCAGGATTCGGCGCCGGCAAGCCTTCGGCACCGGAGCTGGACATGACCAGTGTCAGGCTGCGCACACGCTGCGGCGCCATGGCTGCCAGGTGCTGGGCTATCATCCCGCCCATGCTGACCCCCAATACATGGAACTGCTCGATCCCGAGCTCATCCATCAGGTGCAGACCGTCACCAGCCATGTCAGTCAGGCTGTAGGGCGCCGCCACTGGCAGGCCAAGCTTGTAGCGCAGCAACTCGACGGTGAGGTTGGCCGAAGCCGGCGCCTGGTTCCAGCGCGACAGGCCGACATCGCGGTTGTCATACCGGATGACCCGAAAACCTTGGCGACACAAGGCCTCGACCACATCATCCGGCCAGTGGATCAATTGGCCGCCCAGGCCCATGACCAGCAGCAGTGCCGGATCCCCCGGCGCACCGACGCTCTGGTAGACCAGGCTCAACTCACCCAGCTCGGCTCGCTGCACCGGCACATGGGCATCGCACCGGCCGGCGGCGAAACCTGTCGGCGCCCCGCACAACAAAAGAAAGAAGATCAGAAAAACCCGCATGGAAGGAAACACCAGAATGCAAATCCCCAGTAGAGCGCGAGTCTGATGAAATCCCTTCGGTGGCGCTGCCACAGTTGCGTGACAGTTTGATTAATGTCGCCGAACGGTCATCTGCAGGGTGCTGTCGACAGACACACCAACATGAGAGAAACTCAACCCAATCGATCTTTTACCAAGTGTTTCTCCCGGAGTTGCAAGTGCTGGAAATCCGTCACCTGAAAACCCTTCATGCCCTGCGCGAAGCCGACAGCCTGGTGGAGGCCGCCGAGCGCCTGCACCTGACCCAGTCGGCGCTGTCGCACCAGTTCAAGGAGCTGGAAGAGCGCCTGGGGATGCAACTGTTCGTGCGCAAGACCAAGCCGATCCGCTTCACCAGTGCCGGCCTGCGCCTGCTGCAACTGGCCGACGCCACCCTGCCGCTGCTGCGTGGCGCCGAACGCGACATCGCCCGTCTCGCCGGCGGCACCGCGGGCCGCCTGCACATGGCCATCGAGTGCCACAGCTGCTTCCAGTGGCTGATGCCAACCATCGACCAGTTCCGCGATGCCTGGCCGGAAGTCGAGCTGGACCTGGCCTCGGGCTTTGCCTTCGCCCCCTTGCCTGCACTGGCCCGGGGCGATCTCGACCTGGTGGTGACCTCCGACCCGCTGGACCTGGCTGGCATCACCTACGTGCCGCTGTTCACCTACGAAGCCATGCTTGCGGTGGCCAACCAGCACGCGCTGGCGAGCAAGCCCTACATCGTTCCGGACGACCTGGCCGATCAGACCCTCATCACCTACCCGGTGGAGCGTGATCGCCTGGATATCTTCACCCGCTTCCTCGAGCCGGCCGATATCGAACCGGCTGCGGTGCGCACCTCGGAGCTGACAGTGATGATGATGCAGCTGGTCGCCAGCGGTCGCGGGGTGTGCGGCATGCCGCACTGGGCATTGCACGAGTACAGCTCGCGTGGCTACGTGAAGGGCAAGCGCCTGGGCGAAAAAGGCCTGTTCGCCACGCTCTATGCCGCAGTGCGCACCGACATGCTCGATGCGCCGTATATGCGTGATTTCCTGCTGACCGCCAAGGATACCTCGTTCGCCACCCTCGACGGTGTCAGCGCGGTGCGCTGATGCCTTCACGCCACAGCGGCAGGATCAGGTCGCGGGTCAAGGGTGCCAGTGCCAGGGTTGGCGCCTGATCGGCCGCCAGCCAGTGCACTTCCTCGATTTCCGCGGCGGGGATCACCGCCTCGGCGCACTCGACGCGAAACAGCTCGGCCTGTACTTCAAAACCCGGCTCGTTGGCCGCCGGCGCGCTGAAACGGCCAAGGTGCACGGCCTGCTCGGGGTCGATGCGCACGCCCAGCTCTTCGTGCAGCTCGCGCACCAGCGCCTGGACCGGCGTTTCACCGGCATCGATCTTGCCACCCGGTTGCATGAAGGCCTGGGTCCCGCGCTTGCGTACCAGCAGGGTACGGCCCGCCGGGTCGATGAGCAGGGCGGCGGCGATGTGGATAGTCTTGGTCATGGGGGCATTCCTGGACAGAGGCTGGCGAGGATACCCGATGCAGCGCGCTCTGAGCGGGTTTACCGGGGCAAACGCCAACTCCGCCTGAAGCCGGACGAACGGCCCCTTGCCAACCCCCTCGCCAAGCGCCATAAACACTGCATGAACCTGCCCGCACAGCAGCACCCGGTGCTCGACCTGTTCCACCCCGCCGTCGGCACCTGGTTCCGGCAACGCTTCGCCACCGTCACCGACGCCCAGGCCCGCGCCTGGCCGCTGATCCACGCCGGCCAGTCGATGCTGCTGGCCGCTCCGACCGGCTCGGGCAAGACCCTCAGCGCCTTTCTCGCAGTGCTCGACGAACTGTTTCGCCAAGGTCTGGAGCACGACGGCGAGCTGCCCGCGCAAACCCAGGTGATCTACGTTTCACCGCTCAAGGCGTTGTCCAACGACATTCGCCTCAATCTCCAGGCGCCTCTCGAAGGCATCGCCCAGGCACTTGCCGAGCAGGGCCTGAAA
Organism: Pseudomonas sp. NBRC 111143; assembly: GCF_001320965.1. Classification (NCBI taxonomy): domain Bacteria; kingdom Pseudomonadati; phylum Pseudomonadota; class Gammaproteobacteria; order Pseudomonadales; family Pseudomonadaceae; genus Pseudomonas; species Pseudomonas sp. NBRC 111143. The sequence continues at coordinate 94,083 of NZ_BCBT01000007.1, forward strand.
GCACCACACATCACCACCGCCGTGCGCACCGGCGATACACCGCAAAAAGACCGCGCAGCCATGCGCAAACGCGCACCGCACATTCTGGTGACAACCCCTGAATCGCTGTACGTACTGCTCGGTTCGGCCTCGGGTCGTGCCGGGCTGAACCAGGTGCACACGGTGATCGTCGACGAGATCCACGCCCTGGCCGGCAACAAGCGCGGCTGCCACCTGGCACTGACTCTGGAGCGCCTGCAAGCCCTGTGCGGCCGACCGTTGCGCCGCATCGGCCTGTCGGCCACGCAGCGCCCGGTCGAGCGCGTGGCGCAGTTCCTGGTCGGGCATCAGCGGCCCTGCGCCATCGTCGATGTCGGCCACAGCCGCGAGCGCGACCTGGCCATCGAGGTGCCGCCCGTGCCGCTGGGCGCGGTGATGGCCACGGATGTCTGGGAACTGCTCTACGACCGACTCGCTGCCCTGGCCCGCGAACACCGCACCACGCTGGTGTTCGTCAACACCCGGCGCCTGGCCGAACGCCTGACCCGGCACCTGAGCGAGCGCCTGGGCCAGGACGCTGTCGCCGCCCACCATGGCAGCCTGGCCAAGGAGCATCGCCTGTCAGCCGAACAGCGCCTGAAGGCTGGTGGTCTGCGGATGCTGGTAGCTACTGCGTCGTTGGAGCTGGGCATCGATATCGGCGACGTCGACCTGGTGTGCCAGATAGCCTCGCCCGGCTCCATTGCCGCCTTCCTGCAACGCGTCGGCCGCTCGGGGCACCAGGTCGATGGCATTCCCAAGGGCCGACTTTTCCCTACCTCGCGTGACGACCTGATCGAATGCGTGGCCTTGCTCGACTGCGTGCGCCGGGGCGAGCTGGACCTGCTGCACATCCCCAACGCGCCACTGGATGTACTGGCCCAGCAGATCATCGCCGAAGTCAGCAACCAGCCTTGGCCAGAGCAGGCGTTGTTCGACTGCCTGCGCGCCGCGATGCCCTATGCAGGGCTTGATCAGGCGCATTACCAGGCCCTGCTGCAGATGCTCGCCGAGGGTTACAACGGCCGCCAGGGTGTACGCAGCGCCTACCTGCATCGCGACGCAGTGAATGCCACCCTGCGTGGACGTCGCGGCAGCCAGCTCACTGCCCTGACCAGCGGCGGTACCATCCCCGAGACTGCCGACTACAGCGTGCTGCTCGAACCCCAGGCACTGAACATCGGCAGCGTCAATGAAGACTTCGCGGTGGAAAGCATCGCCGGCGATATCTTCCAGCTGGGCAACGCCTCCTATCGCATCCTGCGCGTGGAGCCCGGGCGGGTACGGGTCGAGGATGCCCATGGCCTGCCGCCGACCATCCCCTTCTGGCTCGGTGAAGCGCCGGGGCGCAGTGACGAATTGTCCACCGCAGTCGCGCGCCTGCAGGCACGTCTCGATGAGCAATTGCAGCAGCATGCAGGCGACCAGTCCCGCGTGCTGCAGTGGCTGAAAGCCGACTATGTGCTGGACGACGACAGCGCCAGCCAGTTGCTCGACTACCTGGGTCGTACCCAGCAAGTGCTGGGCGCCCTGCCGTCGCAGCAGACACTGGTGATGGAGCGCTTTTTCGACGAGTCCGGCGGCACCCAACTGATCATCCACTCCCCCTACGGCAGCCGCATCAACCGCGCCTGGGGCCTGGCCCTGCGCAAACGCTTCTGCCGCACCTTCAATTTCGAATTGCAGGCGGCGGCCAGCGAAGATGCGATCGTGCTGTCGCTGTCCACCAGCCACAGCTTCGACCTCGATGAAGTGTGGCGCTACCTGTCGAGCCGCACTGCCGAGCAGGTGCTGGTCCAGGCACTGCTCGACGCGCCTCTGTTTGGTGTGCGTTGGCGCTGGAACGCGGCCGTGGCGATGGCCCTGCCGCGCTTCATCGGAGGGCGCAAGGTAGCGCCGCAGATCCAGCGGATGAAGAGCGAAGACCTGGTCGCCACAGTGTTCCCCGACCAGATCGCCTGCCTTGAAAACATCGTCGGCGAGCGCCAGATTCCCGACCATCCGCTGGTGAAACAGACCCTCGACGATTGTCTGCACGACGCCATGGACAGCGAGGGCTGGCTGGCACTGCTGCGGCGCATGGAAAGCGGCGAGGTGCGCCTGCTCAGCCGCGACCTGCCCGCCCCCTCACCGCTGGCCGCGGCCATCCTCAATGCTCGTCCCTATGCATTTCTCGACGATGCACCGCTGGAGGAACGCCGTACCCAAGCGGTGCTCAACCGACGCTGGAACGAAGTGCGCAGCGGCGACGACCTCGGTGCGCTGGATGCCGATGCGATCAGTGCGGTCGCGGATGAAGCCTGGCCAAGACCGCTCAACCTCGACGAAATGCACGAGGCGCTGATGAGCCTGGGCGCGATCACGCAAGCCGAGGTGCAAGCCAACGATGGCTGGGCAGCCCTGCTCGGGCAGTTGGCAGACGCTGGCCGTGCCTGCCGTCTGGACACCTGCGGCCAGCCGCTGTGGCTGGCTCGCGAGCGCCTGAGGTCGATGACCACGCTGTACCCCGACGCTTCGCTCGCCCCTGCCCTGCAGCCCTTGCCCGGCTTCGACCAGGTCGTCGATGCGGATAGCGCCCTGAGCGATCTGCTGCGTGGCCGCCTGAGCGCCTTCGGCCCACTCACCCTGGCGCAGATCGCCACGCCATTGAGCCGCAGCGAGAGCGACGTCGAACACGCGTTGGCGCGGCTGGAGCGCGAAGGCTATGTCTTGCGCGGACACTTCAGCCCAGGCCAGCCGCCGCTGCAATGGTGCGAGCGTCACCTGCTGGCACGCATTCACCGCTATACCGTCAAACGCCTGCGCCGGGAGATCGAACCGGTCAGCCTACAGGATTTCATGCGTTTTCAGTTCGACTGGCAGCACCTGAGCCAGGAGGAACGCCTGCGCGGGCCGCAGGCGGTAGCGCAGGTGCTCGGACAGCTCGAGGGCTTCCCCTGCGCCGCCGGGGCCTGGGAAGCGGAACTGTTGCCTGCGCGGATCAAGGACTACAGCCCGCACTGGCTTGACGACGCCTGTCGCAGTGGTCAGTGGGCCTGGACGCGGCTGGCCGCCACTGTGTCGAGCAGTACCCTGTCGAGCACGCCGCTGGTGCTTCTGCCGCGCGAACACCTCGCCCTATGGCGCAGCCTGGCCAGCATCCCGTCGCCCGAGGCGCTCGGCGCACGGGCACAGCGCGTGCACCAGGCTTTGCAGGCCCATGGCGCGCTGTTCTTCGACGAACTGGCCGAGCAAGCCCGCCTGCTGCCCAGCGAGCTGGAAAACGCCCTGCAGGAACTGGTCGGCTCGGGGCTGGCGGCCGCCGACAGCTTCAGCGGTCTGCGCAGCCTGATAACGCCAGCGGCCAAACGTTCGTCACGCAATAGCCGTCGCGGTCATCCACCGCTGTCCAGCAGCATGGTGCAGGCCGGACGCTGGGCGCTGCTGCGGCGCAGTGCTGGCGAACAGGACAGCGACCAGCGCCTGGAACATATAGCCCGCAGCCTGTTGCGTCGTTATGGGGTGATCTGCTGGCGCCTGCTGGAGCGCGAAAGCGCAGCACTACCGCCATGGCGCGAACTCCTGCGCTGCTATCACCGGCTGGAGGCACGCGGGGAAATCCGTGGCGGGCGGTTCATTGCCGGGCTGGCCGGCGAACAGTTCGCCCTGCCCGAAGCCGTGGGGTTATTGCGCCAGGTGCGGCGGCGGGAAGTGGACGGGGCGCTGGTAGTGGTCAGCGCCAGCGATCCATTGAACCTGGTCGGCACCCTGCTGCCAGGTAGCAAGCTACCGGCTGTGGGGGGCAACCGCCTGCTGTATCGCGACGGCGTGCCGGTGGCCGTGCGGATCGCGGGCAGCTACCGGTTTCTGATCGAGGGACCGGCCGAGGAACAGCAAACCTGGCGCCAGCGCCTGTTGCGGGACAACTGAGCGCACCTAGACCTTCGCGGCAAACCCTGCAAAACGCTTGTTGAACCCGGCCACTCGCCCTTCGACAGTCGTTTTGCGCTGCTGCCCGGTGTAGACCGGGTGCGATGCACTGGACACATCCAGCGCCACGTAGGGGTAGGTCTGGCCGTCGCTGTGAACCTGGGTGCGATCCGTTTCCACGGTCGATCCGATCAGAAAGAACACATCCGCCGCCGTGTCGTGGAACAGCACGGGACGATATTCGGGATGGATACCTGCTTTCATGAAAATCACCTCGGTCATAAATTGATACTTTATAACATACTACATTGAGAATGATTTTCGATACCCGAAATTTCATTTTCCCTCGCCTTTCGTCCGCTGGCCATTTGTCACCCGACCGGGCTATGGTCGGGGTTTGCCCAGGCCCCTGAGCCTGATTGACCGAAGCATTCGCAAGGATTTTCGCATGAGTCTGTCACTCCTCAGCCGTTACGCCGTGTTCGCCGCCTGCGTGCTGTTCACCTTGGCCAGCCTTCCCTTCCTGCACCACGAATGGCTGTGGCCCCTCACCCTGACCACCGCCGTGCTCAGCCTGATCGGCCTGTTCGACCTGCTGCAGAAACGCCATGCGGTACGCCGCAACTACCCGATTCTGGGCAATATTCGCTACCTGGTCGAAGGCATTCGCCCGGAGATCCGCCAGTACCTGCTCGAATCCGACAGCGATGCCCTGCCCTTCTCCCGCGCCCAGCGCTCGCTGGTGTACGCCCGCGCCAAGAACGAGGCCTCCGACAAACCCTTCGGCACCCTGATCGATGTGTATGAGTCGGGTTTCGAGTTCATCGGCCACTCCATGCGCCCCGCACCACTGGCCGACCCGACAGGTTTCCGCATCACCGTCGGTGGCCCGCAGTGCAGCCAGCCTTACTCGGCATCGATCTTCAACATCTCGGCCATGAGCTTCGGTTCGCTCAGTGCCAACGCCATCCGCGCCCTCAACGAAGGTGCCCGGCTCGGCAACTTCGCCCATGACACCGGCGAAGGCAGCATCAGCCCCTACCACCGCGAGCACGGTGGTGACCTGGTCTGGGAACTGGGCAGCGGCTATTTCGGCTGCCGTACCGCGGACGGACGCTTCGACCCCGCGCGCTTCGCCGAGCAGGCCGCCAACCCGCAGGTGCGGATGATCGAAATCAAGATGAGCCAGGGCGCCAAGCCCGGCCACGGCGGCATCCTGCCCAAGCACAAGGTGACCCAGGAAATCGCCGACACCCGCGGCATCGTCATGGGCGAGGACTGCATCTCGCCGTCTCGCCACAGCGCGTTCTCCACGCCCATCGAAATGATGCAGTTCATCGCCCAGTTGCGTGAGCTGTCCGGCGGCAAGCCGGTGGGCTTCAAGTTCTGCCTGGGTCATCCGTGGGAATTCATGGGCATCGCCAAGGCCATGCTGGAAACCGGCATCCTGCCCGACTTCATCGTCGTCGACGGCAAGGAGGGCGGTACCGGCGCCGCGCCCGTGGAGTTCACCGACCACATTGGCGTACCCCTGCGCGAGGGCTTGCTGTTCGTGCACAACACCCTGGTTGGCCTGAACCTGCGCGACAAGATCAAGCTCGGCGCCAGTGGCAAGATCGTCAGTGCCTTCGACATCGCCAGCGTGCTGGCTATCGGCGCCGACTGGGCCAACTCTGCACGCGGCTTCATGTTCGCCATCGGTTGCATCCAGTCGCAGAGCTGCCACACCAACAAGTGCCCGACCGGCGTTGCCACCCAGGACGCCCTGCGCCAGCGCGCACTGGTGGTGCCCGACAAGGCCCAGCGGGTGCTCAACTTCCACCACAACACCCTGCGCGCCCTGGCCGAAATGCTGGCCGCTGCAGGCCTCGAGCACCCCGCGCAACTGGAGGCCAAGCACCTGGTGCGGCGTATTTCCGCCACCGAGATCAAGCTGTTCTCGCAGATGCACGTGTTCCTCAAGCCCGGCGAACTACTGACCGGCGAGGTGGACGGGCAGTTCTACTCGCGGATGTGGCAGCTGGCCCGCGCCGACAGTTTCGAGCCGCACAGCGAAGCCGCAGCCTGATTCGAATACACCGATCATCGCCCTCACAATTTTTTCACCAAGTCCGGCCAGCGTCTAAGCTTCAGACAAGCAAGACGAAAATACTTGGCCGGACTGAACTCTATGGGCGCACTGTGGCAATCGGAACAGACCAGAACGGAAGCACCCGAAGCACCTCTGGCCGAGCCACCACAGCCGAAGCCACCTCGTCAGCGTCGGTTGTGGTGGCGACTGATCATCCTGATCGTGCTGGTGGCCATGGTGGCGGTGGGCTTTGCCGTCTATGAGGAGGTGCAGAGCTCGGACCTGCAATCGCGTGAATTCAGCCGCCTGGCCAGCACCCTCACCTACTCGCTGGAGCGCGGACCGAGCGACGCGATCGTCTACCCAGGCGACGGCCCCTTCGACAAGCGCCTGGGCTACAGCGCCCTGGGCCAGTTCCTGCCGCGTCTGCTCAAGCGCGACTACCTGATCAGCGAGCAGGTGCGTTTCTCCCCGGCACTGATGCGCTATGTCGACCACGGCCTGTTCGTGCCCTACGTCGAGAAGATCCAGGCCGGCCTGTCGATCACCGACTGCCGCGGCGACACCCTCTACCAGTATCACTACCCCCAGCACCTGTACGACGACTTCGCCTCGATCCCACCGGTGATCGTCAACAGCCTGCTGTTCATCGAGAACCGCGACCTGCTCGACAGCAAGGACCCGCAGAACAACCCGGCGGTAGACTGGCCACGCTTCGCCAAGGCCGCCTACAGCCAGGTCGCCAAGTACCTCGCCCTGCCCGGCCAGTCGGCAGGCGGCAGCACCTTGGCCACGCAACTGGAAAAATACCGACACTCGCCAGACGGCCTGACGGTCAATGGCGCCGAGAAGATCCGCCAGATGATTTCTGCCAGCGTGCGCGCCTACCAGGGCGGGCCGGACACCACCGAGGCGCGCCAGCGCATCGTGCGCGACTACCTGAACAGCGTGCCGCTCTCGGCGGTACCCGGGCACGGTGAAGTGCACGGCATGGCCGAGGGGCTGCGGGTCTGGTACGGCGCCGACTTCGCCGAGGTGAACAAGGCGCTCACCTCGACGGAAACCGACGCCCAGAGCATGGCCGCTCGTGGCCTGGCCCTGCGTGAAGTGCTGTCATTGATGATTGCCCAGCGCCGACCTTCGCACTACCTGTCCAAAGGCCGCGTCGAGCTGGCCGAGCTGACCGACTCGCATATCCGCGTGCTCGCCGCCAACGGCATCATCGATCGTCCGCTGGCCGACGCCGCGCTGGCCAGCAAGGCGGTGTACCGCGACTGGGTGGCCCAGCCGACCATCGTGCCGATCATCACCAACAAGGGCATCAGCCTGGCCCGTAACCGCCTGGCAGCCATGCTCAACCGCCCGCTGTACGACCTCGATCGCCTCGACCTCTCCGCCACAAGCACCCTGCAAGCAGACTTGCAGACCCAGGTCAGCCAGTACCTGAAGAATCTCGCCGACCCCGAGTTCGCCGCGCAGATGGGCCTGATCGGCGAGCGCCTGCTGACCAGCAAGACCACCGACCAGGTCAGCTACAGCTTCACCCTGTTCGAGCGCACCGCCGACGGCTCGCGGGTTCGGGTGCAGACCGACAGCACCAACCAACCGTTCGACATCAACGAGGGCAGCAAGCTGGAACTGGGTTCGACCGCCAAGCTGCGAGTGCTGACCACGTACCTTGAAATCGTCGCCGAGCTGCACGACAAGTACGCCGGCAAGCCGGTAGCCGAGCTCAAGAAAGTGGGGGTAGCCGACCTGGACCGCATCACCCAGTGGTCACTGGAATGGCTGATGCTGAACAGCAAGAACCAGAACCTCGACGCCATGCTCGACGCCGCGCTGGAGCGCAAGTACTCGGCCAATACCGGCGAGGCATTTTTCACCGGTGGTGGCATGCACGTGTTCAACAACTTCCGCAAGGAGGACAACGGCCGCAACCCGACCCTCAAGGACGCATTGCGCGAGTCGATCAACCTGCCGTTCATCCGCCTGATGCGCGACCTGGTGCGCTACGTCACCTACCAGCAACCCTACAACCGCGAACCACTGCTCAAGGATGACGCCGACCCGCGCCGCCAGGAGTACCTGGCGCGCTTCGCCGACCGCGAGGGCACCAATTACCTGATGCGCTTCTGGCGCAAGTACCAACGCAAGACCTCCCAGCAACGCCTGGACACCTTCCTCGACAGCATGCGCGTCACCCCCCAGCGCCTGGCGGCGGTGCACCGCTACCTGTTCCCCGAGGCCGGCCAGGAAACCTTCAACGCCTTCGTCCGCGCGCACAGCGCCAAGGACAAGGCCGCCATCGCCAAGCTCAACGACGGCCGCCTTTCTGAAATGTACGCCGCCTACGGTCCAGGCAAGTACGACTTGCCCGATCAGGGTTTCATCGCCAAGGTCCACCCTCTGGACCTGTGGCTGCTCGGCTACCTGCTGAAAAACCCTGGCGCCACCCCCACCGAGATGGTCAACGCCAGTCGCTTCGAGCGTCAGGAGGTGTACAGCTGGTTGTTCAAGAGCCGTCACCAGGGCGCCCGTGACAGCCGCATCCGCACCATGGTCGAAATCGAGGCGTTTCTCGACATCCACCAGCGCTGGAAGCGCGTCGGCTACCCCTTCGATCACCTGGTACCGTCACTGGCCACGGCCATTGGCAGCTCGGGCGACCGCCCTGCGGCGCTGTCCGAACTGGTAGGCATCATCCAGAACGATGGCGTTCGCCTGCCGACCCTGCGCATCGACACCTTGCACTTTGCGGCCGGCACCCCCTATGAAACCAAACTGATCAGCGACCCCGACCGCGGCCAACGAATCCTCAAGGTGGAAGTGGCGCGGGCCCTGAAAGGCGCGATGTCGCAGGTGGTCGATGCCGGTACCGCGCGACGTATTTCCGGCAGTTTCAAGCTGCACGACGGTACCTCGCTGGTGATGGGTGGCAAGACCGGGACGGGTGACAACCGCCTGCAGAGCTACGGCGCCGGCGGACGGCTGATCGGCTCACGCTCGCTGAACCGCACTGCCACCTTCGTGTTCTTCCTCGGCGACAACCACTTCGGCACGCTCACCGCCTTCGTGCCGGGACGCACGGCGGAGTCGTTCAAGTTCACCTCGGCACTGCCCGTGCAGGTACTCAAGGGTATGGCGCCGATTCTCATGCCATACCTGGAGCCGGGAAACCCCAATGAATGCAAGGCGCCGCAACTGGCGATGCACTGACAGGCAAGGCACCCATCAAAAAACCAGATGATAATCATCTGCATTTGAAGCCTTGTGTTTAGATATATCTTGAGTAATATCTTGCGATATATCGAAACACAAGGAGCCTGCACCCCATGCGTGACCACGCCCCCCATGATCCTTTCGAGCGCCGCCCCGGTCGCGGTGAGCGCGGCCCGCGGGTGTTCGCCCCTGGCGATCTGAAACTGCTGATGCTGTCGATGCTCGCCGAGCAACCCGGCCACGGCTACGACCTGATTCGTCAGATCGAAGGGCTATTCGATGGCAGCTACAGCCCCAGCCCCGGGGTGATCTACCCGACCCTCAACTTTCTCGAGGAAGCCGAGCTGATCAGTGGCCAGATTCAGGGCAGCAAGCGCCTCTATGTCATCACCGAGGTCGGTCGCCAATCACTCGCCGAACAAGCCGTCGCCCTCGACGGCGTACGCATGCGCATCGAGTTGAGCAAGCGCGCCTTGCGCGGACATGAGCGTCCACCAGAGATCAACGAGGCGGTCGGCAATCTGCGCCATGCCCTGCACATGCACAGCGGCCGCTGGACACCCGAGGAAATCGAGCGGGTGCGCGGCCTGCTCAACGACACGGCCAGGGCCATCGCAGGCGGGCCGACCGATTCCGTTCAGGAGAAAACCCCATGAGCGACACCATTCATCGCGTCAACCACGAGATCCGCCAACGCCGTCTGCAGGTGCTCCGGGTCACCGACCTGACCCCGCGCATGCGCCGTATCACCCTGGGCGGTGCGGAACTGGCAGGCTTCACCAGCCTGGGCACGGACGACCACGTCAAGGTGCTGTTCGGCTGCACGCCCGAGGAGCAACAAGCGATCGACGCCCGCAACCTGGGCCGCGACGGCGGCGTACGGCCGACCATGCGCGAGTACACGCCGCGGCGCATCGACCTGAACGCCCTGGAGCTGGACATCGACTTCGTCCTGCATGGCGACGGCCCTGCCTCGACCTGGGCTGCCCAGGCCGCGCCGGGCCAGCACCTCGATATCGCCGGCCCACGCGCGTCGATGGTGGTGCCGGACATCTTCGACAGCTACCTGCTGATCGGCGACGAAACCGCCATCCCCGCGATTGCCCGACGGCTCGAGGAGCTGCCGGCCGGACGCCAGGTGCTGGCGGTCATCCAGATCGAGGATGAACAGGAGCGCCAGCCGCTGCCGAGCAAGGCGCAGGTGGAGGTCATCTGGGTACGTCGGCAGGCAGAGGACCTGCTCGGCCTGGTGAAAAACCTGACGTTGCCGCAGGGCCGGCTGTATGGCTGGGTAGCGCTGGAGAAGGGCCTGACCCGGCAAGCCAAGGCATTGCTGCTGGAAAAGGGCGTTGCCGAGGATGCGCTCAAGGCAGCGGCTTACTGGCGCGCAGAGGGCAGTGCGGATGATGAGTAGCCAGTAAGACCGATGCGGCCCTGTCGCGGGACGAGTCGCAGCGACTCGTCCCGACTCATCCCTTCACCCGCCCCCACCACCGATCCACCCCGATCACCAGCAACCCGATCCCCCAGAACCCCGCCAACACCGCCAGTGCATTGATCAGCACCCGCCCATACCCCAGGCTCGCCACATCGACGAAGGGATAGGGGTAGACCCCGATCTCATGCCCCCGCCACAAGGTAAACAGGAAATACACCAGCGGGTACAGGCTCCAGGCGCCCAGGTGCGATAGCCGCAAGCGCCCCTTGGGCACCGCCAGGCACCAGTACAGCACGAACACCAGCGGCATCACGTCGTGCAACAGTTCGTCGGCCAGCCACTGCCAACCCTCGGGTTGCCACAGGTGCCGAAGCAGCAGGCTGTAGGCCACTGCCACCAGCACGATACTGACCAGCACACCGGAACTCACCGCCGGCGTCAGGAACCAGCGCCGCGCCGCCGTCTCACGGCCGAACGCCGCATGGCTCAACACCGTGGCCACCAGGGTGTTGCTCAGCACGGTGAAATAGCCGAACAGATTGACCATGCCACCGATCAAGCTGGCCTGCTCCTGCCAGCGCGCCAGCAGCACCAGATACAACTGCACCGCCAACCCCGTCCAGCCGAGCAGCGCGGCCAGGGTCAGCCAGGGACGCGGCACCCTCAAGCCTTGCGTGACAGCTTGATGTACAGCTGCTCGACCTTTTCCCGCGCCCAGGGCGTCTTGCGCAGGAAGGTCAGGCTCGACTTGATGCTCGGGTCGCTCTTGAAGCAGCGGATGTCGATGCGCTCGGCCAGCCCCTGCCATTGGTAGTAGGCCACCAGCTCGGTGAGGATCTGCTCCAGCGTCTTGCCGTGCAGTGCGTTGTGTTGGGCCGTGCTCATGCAGTGCTCCCGCGTTGAAAGATGCGCACCTTACACGAGTGTAGTGGGCCGGTGTGCAAGGATGCGGACCGCCTGCGCTCCCAGCCCGGGCCAGAGCCTTCCACAGCACAAACCCCTGGCCAGACAGGAAACCTCTGTGATGAAATAGCAATGTTATATTGTATCCATTCGTATCTTCACTATAAATATCTGCCAAGGAACGTCACACGCTCATGTTGTCCAAGTCCCTGCGCCTCTCTCCCCTCGCTGTCGCCTTGTGGTTGGCGTCATCGCCCAGCCAGGCGGTGGAGCTCGAACCCCAGGTGATCACCGCCAACCCGCTCGGCAACCGCCAGCTCGCCGCCCCAAGCACCGTGCTCGAAGGCGATGACCTGCTGCAACAGCAGCACGGCAGCCTCGGTGAAACCCTCAACAAACAGCCCGGTGTCGCCTCCACCTGGTTCGGTCCAGGCGCCAGTCGCCCGGTGATCCGCGGCCTGGATGGCGACCGCATCCGCATCCTGCGCAATGGCGTCGGTGCCCTGGATGCCTCGTCATTGTCCTATGACCACGCCGTGCCACTGGACCCGGTCACCGTCGAACGCGTCGAGATCGTCCGTGGCCCGGCTGCGCTGCTTTACGGCGGCAACGCCATCGGTGGTGTAGTCAACACCTTCGACAACCGCATTCCCGACTCGCCTATCGAAGGCATCCATGGCGCAGGCGAGCTGCGCTATGGCGGCGCCGACACCACGCGCAGCAGCGCCGGCAAGCTCGAAGCCGGTGACGGCAATTTCGCCCTGCACCTGGACGCCAACAGCCGTCAGTTCAACGACCTGCGCATCCCCGGCTATGCACGCAGCGCGAAGGTGCGCGACGCCGACGAAACCGGCAGCAAGCATCGCCTGGAAAACAGCGACGGCCGCCAGGACGGCGGCGCCATCGGTGGTTCCTACCACTGGGACCATGGCTATGCAGGCCTGTCCTATAGCCGCTACGACAGTAACTACGGCTCGGTGGCCGAGCCCGGCGTGCGCCTGGACATGCAACAGGACCACTACGCCTTCGCCTCGGAACTGCGCGACCTCGAAGGACCGTTCAGTTCGGTCAAGGTCGACGCCGGCTACACCGACTACCAACACCGCGAGATCGAAGAGGGCGAGGTCCACACCACCTTCAAGAACAAAGGCTATGAGGCGCGCATCGAAGCCCGCCACCAGCCCATCGGCCCCGTCGAAGGGGTGATCGGCGCCCAGGTCAGTCGCAACGAGTTCTCGGCGCTGGGTGAAGAAGCCTTCGTGCCGCACACCGACACCGACAGCCTGGCGCTGTTCATGCTCGAGCAATGGCAGGCCACCGAACGCCTGAACCTGAGCCTCGGCGCCCGCCTGGAGCACACCCGCATCGACCCGGATGCCAAGGGCAACGAGAACTTCGTCGGTGCCGACAAATCGACCAGCTTCAATGCCGCAAGCCTGTCATCGGGCGCGGTGTACCAGCTCGATCCGGTCTGGGCACTGGCGGCTAGCCTGGCCTACACCGAGCGCGCACCGACCTTCTACGAGCTGTATGCCAACGGCGCACACGTCGCTACCGGCGCCTATGAAGTCGGCGATCCGAACCTGAACAAGGAGAAGGCGATTTCCGGCGACCTGGCACTGCGCTTCGACAACGGCACGCACAAGGGCAGTGTCGGCGTGTTCTACAGCCACTTTCGCAACTACATCGGCCTGATCGGCAGCGGTAATCTGCGTGAAGGGCATGACCATGGTGACGACGACCATGACCATGATCATGACCACGACGACGGCGGGATTCCTGAGTACCTGTATCAGGGCGTGCGTGCGCGCTTCTATGGTATCGAGGCACAGGATCGCTGGAAGCTGGTGGAGAACCGCTACGGCAGCTTCGCCCTGGAGCTGTCCGGCGACTATACCCGCGCCAAGAACCTCGACACCGGCGAGCCACTGCCACGCATCGCCCCGCTGCGGGTGGGCACCGGCCTGCTGTGGGAGCTGGATCGCTGGCAGGCGCGCGTGGACGTGCAACACGCCGCCTCACAGCACCGCAAGCCGGACAACGAACACGGGACCGACGGCTACACCACCCTCGGCGCCAGCGTCGGCTATCGCTTCGACATTGGCCAGAGCCAGTGGCTGGCGTTCGTACGTGGCGAGAACCTGACCGACCAGACCGTGCGCTACGCCAGTTCCATCCTGCGCGATATCGCGCCGGCACCGGGACGTAGCGTCGAAGTCGGGCTGCGCACCAGCTTCTGACCTGCATATAGGGGCGGCGTTTCGGCGCCCCGACTTGCCCGCGAAAAAGACAACGCGCTGCCTGGCACGGGCTACGCCCGTGTTCGCGGGCAAGCCCGCTCCTACAGGAACTGCGCCAACTGTTACGTCTGCGACAACAATCCCCTGCGACATTTTGTCTTTTTTTCTTACAACTTCCCCTATATCCTCCGCACCGCAAGCTGAAACGCTTCACTCATAAATCCCTCAGCCGTTTCCATCGAAGCGTTCGCTCCTCGATGCGCTTGCGTTTTTTTCAATAATCAAAAGACAGCGCTATCTCATGCTTCAACTGCCGAAGAATCCATACCCGGGCCTTGCCCTCACCGCCCTGCTCAGCGGCTTTTCGCCCAGCGCCAGCGCAGACGCGCCCTTCGCCAACGACTCACCTTGGATGTTCGGAGACTGGGGCGGTACCCGCACCGCACTCCAGGCGCAGGGCTACGACTTCACCTTCGGCTACACCGGCGAAATGGGCAGTAACCTGCACGGCGGCTTCGATCACGATCGCACCGCACGCTACAGCGACCAGTTCACCCTGGGAACCCATCTGGACCTGCAAAAGATCCTCGGCTGGCACGACAGCGAATTCCAGCTGACGGTCACCGAACGCCACGGCCAGAACATCAGCAACGACCGGATCAACGACCCGCGCGTGGGAGGTTTCACCTCCGCCCAGGAAGTCTGGGGCCGCGGCGAAACCTGGCGCCTGACACAAATGTGGATCAAGCAGAAATACTTCGATGGCGCACTGGACGTGAAGGTCGGCCGCTTCGGTGAAGGCGAGGACTTCAACAGCTTCCCCTGCGACTTCCAGAACCTGGCGTTCTGCGGTTCCCAGGTGGGCAACTGGGTAGGTGGCATCTGGTACAACTGGCCGGTCAGCCAATGGGCGCTGCGGGTGAAGTACAACCTCGCTGACGACCTATACGCGCAGGTCGGCGTCTTCGAACAGAATCCCTCCAACCTTGAATCCGGCAATGGTTTCAAGCTCAGTGGCAGCGGTACGCAAGGTGCGCTGATGCCGATCGAACTGGTGTGGACCCCAAGGGTCAATGGTCTGAAAGGGGAATATCGCGCCGGCTACTACTACAGTAATGCCAAGGCACAGGATGTTTACAAGGACGGCAACGGCCAACCGGCGGCCTTGAGCGGCCAGGCTTACCGCAGCAGCGCCAGCAAGCATGGTTTCTGGCTCGGCGCCCAGCAGCAGGTGACCTCTCGCGCCTCGGACGCCTCGCGCGGGCTGAGCCTGTTCGCCAATGCAACGATGCATGACAAGAAGACCAATGCCATCGACAACTACGTTCAGGCAGGTGTGGTGTACAAGGGGCCCTTCGATGCCCGCGCCAAGGACGACATCGGTTTCGCCCTCGCCCGCGTGCACGTCAACCCCGCCTACCGCAAGAACGCGCGCCTGGCCAACCAGGCCAACGCCGTCGTCGACTACGACAATCCCGGCTTCCTGCCCGTCCAGGACACCGAATACAGCGCCGAACTCTACTACGGCATTCACCTGGCGGACTGGCTGACCGTGCGTCCTAACCTGCAATACATCCGCCATCCGGGCGGGGTGTCGCAGGTCGATGACGCGCTGATCGGCGGCCTGAAGATCCAGAGCAGTTTCTGAACCCAACCTTGAACGAACGGAGAACATGCGATGAGCACTGACGGTGCCAAGAATGGAACCCGCTGGCTACCGCGCCTCGTAGGCGTGCTGCTGTTGCTGATGGGCCTGGCCCTGATCGCAGGCGGTATCAAGCTGAGCCAGCTGGGCGGATCCCTTTACTACCTGATCGGCGGGATCGGCTTTGCCCTTTCGGGCATCCTGCTGATTGCCCTGCGCCGCATCGGCCTTGGCCTGTACGGCGTGGTACTGCTGGCCAGCACCGCCTGGGCGCTGTGGGAAGTGGGCCTGGACTGGTGGCAACTGGTGCCACGCCTGGCCATCTGGTTCGCCCTTGGCGTGGTCCTGCTGCTGCCCTGGGCGCGCCGCCCGCTGCTTGGGCCTGCCTCGAAGGTCAACGGCGCCCTGCTGGCTGCCGCCGTGGTCGCTTCCGGCGCAACCGCAGTCGGTAGCCAGTTCACCCATCCCGGGGAGATCTTCGGCGAATTGGGGCGTGACAGCAGCGAAATGGCCAGTGCAGCGCCGTCCATGCCGGATGGCGAGTGGCAGGCCTACGGGCGTACCGAACACGGCGACCGCTACTCGCCCCTGCGCCAGATCACCCCGCAGAACGCTTATCGCCTGGAAGAAGCCTGGCGCATTCGCACCGGCGACCTGCCGACCGAAAACGACCCGGTCGAACTGACCAACGAGAACACCCCACTCAAGGCCAACGGCATGCTCTATGCCTGCACCGCGCACAGCAAGGTGCTGGCCCTGGACCCGGACACCGGTGCCGAAATCTGGCGCTTCGACCCGCAGGTCAAGAGCCCGGTCAAGACCTTCAAGGGCTTCGCCCACATGACCTGCCGCGGCGTTTCGTACTATGACGAGAACCGCTACGTCAGCCGTGACGGCAGCCCTGCGCCGAAGATCTCCGATGCCGGCCAGGTCGTTGCCCAGACTTGCCCACGACGCCTCTACCTGCCCACTGCCGATGCCCGCCTGATCGCGATCAACGCCGACAACGGCAAGGTCTGCGAAGGCTTCGCCAACCAGGGTGCGATCGACCTGACCACCGGCATCGGCCCATTCACCGCCGGCGGCTACTACTCCACCTCGCCAGCGGCGATCACCCGTGACCTGGTGATCATCGGAGGGCATGTCACCGACAACGAGTCGACCAACGAACCGTCCGGCGTGATCCGCGCCTACGACGTGCACGACGGCCGCCTGGTGTGGAACTGGGACAGCAATAACCCCGACGACACCAAGCCGCTGGCGCCGGGCAAGACCTACAGCCGCAACTCGGCGAACATGTGGTCGCTGGCCAGCGTCGATGAAGACCTGGGCATGATCTACCTGCCGTTGGGCAACCAGACCCCTGACCAATGGGGCGCCGACCGCACCCCAGGCGCCGAGAAGTACAGCGCTGGCGTGGTCGCCCTGGACCTGGCCACCGGCAAGGCACGCTGGAACTACCAGTTCACCCACCACGATCTGTGGGACATGGACGTGGGCAGCCAGCCCACCCTGGTGCACCTGAAGACCGACGATGGCGTGAAGCCTGCGGTCATCGTGCCGACCAAGCAGGGCAGCCTGTACGTGCTCGACCGTCGTGACGGCACCCCGATCGTGCCGATCCGCGAGATCCCGGTTCCGCAAGGCGCGGTCAAGGGCGATCACACGGCGCCGACCCAAGCCCGCTCCGACCTCAACCTGCTCGGCCCCGAGCTGACCGAACAGGCCATGTGGGGCGCCACGCCATTCGACCAGATGCTGTGCCGCATCCAGTTCCGCGAGCTGCGCTACGAAGGCCAGTACACCCCGCCGTCCGAGCAGGGCTCACTGGTGTATCCCGGCAACGTCGGCGTGTTCAACTGGGGCAGCGTGTCGGTCGACCCGGTGCGTCAGTTGCTGTTCACCTCGCCGAACTACATGGCGTTCGTGTCGAAGATGATCCCGCGCGAGCAGGTAGCCGAAGGCAGCAAGCGCGAAAGCGAGACCAGCGGCGTGCAGCCGAACACCGGCGCCCCGTATGCCGTGACCATGCACCCGTTCATGTCGCCATTGGGCGTGCCGTGCCAGGCACCGGCCTGGGGTTATGTGGCCGCTATCGACCTGTTCACCAACAAGGTGGTGTGGAAACGCAAGAACGGCACCACCCGTGACAGCACCCCTGTACCGATCGGCTTGCCGGTGGGTGTACCAAGCATGGGTGGCTCGATCGTCACCGCCGGTGGCGTGGGCTTCCTCAGCGGCACCCTGGACCAGTACCTGCGCGCCTATGACGTGCACAACGGCAAGGAACTGTGGAGCGCTCGCCTGCCAGCCGGTGGCCAGGCCACGCCAATGACCTACACGGGCAAGGACGGCAAGCAGTATGTGCTGATCGTGGCCGGAGGACATGGCTCGCTAGGCACCAAGATGGGCGACTACATCATCGCTTACAAACTGGCTGAGTAAGCCTCGACTGCGGCGGTGGCCACACCGCCGCCTTCGCGGGCAGGCCCGCGAGCGGCACGGCACCGGCCGGCAAAGATGAAAGCCTCCCCCTCCTGCCTTCGTCTACCATTGAAACCCATCCCTCCCCGCCCCATCTAAGCACCATAGTCATTCACGCAGGTGCCCCATGAGCGACCAGCAGGATTTCCCCGAACACCCCGACGCACACAGCGAAATCGAACACCTCGAGGCCAAGGCCGAGACCAGCCGCGCCCTTGCCCTGCCCGGCCAGCAACTGCCGGACAAGGTCTACGTGATCCCGATCCACAACCGCCCGTTCTTCCCCGCGCAAGTGCTGCCGGTGATTGTCAACGAGGAACCCTGGGCCGAAACCCTCGACCTGGTCGCCAAGACCGATCATCATTCCCTGGCCCTGTTCTTCATGGACACGCCGCCCGAAGACCACCGCCACTTCGACACCAAGGCGTTGCCGGAGTACGGCACCCTGGTCAAGGTGCACCATGCCAGCCGCGAGAACGGCAAGCTGCAGTTCGTCGCCCAGGGCCTGACCCGCGTACGCATCCGCACCTGGCTCAAGCACCATCGACCACCCTACCTGGTCGAAGTCGAGTACCCGCACCAGCCCGCGCAGCCCACCGACGAGGTCAAGGCCTACGGCATGGCCCTGATCAATGCGATCAAGGAACTGTTGCCGCTCAATCCGCTGTACAGCGAAGAGCTGAAGAACTATCTCAACCGCTTCAGCCCCAACGACCCCTCGCCCCTCACCGACTTCGCCGCTGCCCTGACCTCTGCCACCGGCAACCAGTTGCAGGAAGTGCTCGACTGCGTCCCCATGCTCAAGCGCATGGAGAAGGTCTTGCCGATGCTGCGCAAGGAAGTCGAGGTCGCGCGGTTGCAGAACGAGATTTCCGCCGAAGTGAACCGGCAGATCGGCGAGCACCAGCGTGAGTTCTTCCTCAAGGAACAGCTCAAGGTCATCCAGCAGGAGCTGGGCCTGACCAAGGACGACCGCAGCGCCGACCTCGAACAGTTCGAACAGCGCCTGCAAGGCAAGACCCTGCCCGAGCAGGCTAAAAAGCGCATCGACGAGGAAATGGGCAAGCTGGCGATCCTCGAAACCGGCTCGCCGGAATACGCTGTGACCCGCAACTACCTCGAATGGGCCACCGCGCTGCCCTGGGGGGTATACGGCCAGGACAAGCTCGACCTCAAGCACGCACGCAAGGTGCTCGACCAGCATCACGCCGGGCTTGACGACATCAAGGAGCGCATCCTCGAGTTCCTCGCCGTCGGTGCCTGGAAAGGCGAGATCAGCGGCTCGATCGTGCTGCTGGTCGGCCCGCCGGGTGTTGGCAAGACCAGCATCGGCAAATCCATCGCCGAATCCCTGGGGCGCCCCTTCTACCGCTTCAGTGTCGGCGGCATGCGCGACGAAGCCGAGATCAAGGGTCACCGCCGTACCTACATCGGCGCCCAACCCGGCAAACTGGTACAGGCGCTGAAGGATGTCGAGGTGATGAACCCGGTGATCATGCTCGACGAGATCGACAAGATGGGCCAGAGCTACCAGGGCGACCCCGCCTCGGCACTGCTCGAAACCCTGGATCCGGAGCAGAACGTCGACTTCCTCGACCACTACCTGGACCTGCGTCTGGACCTGTCGAAGGTGCTGTTCGTCTGCACTGCCAACACCTTGGATTCGATCCCCGGCCCGCTGCTCGACCGCATGGAAGTGATTCGCCTGTCGGGCTATATCACCGAAGAGAAGCTGGCCATTGCCAAACGCCACCTGTGGCCCAAGCAGCTGGACAAGGCTGGCGTTGCCAAGACCAGCCTGAGCATCAGCGACAGCGCCCTGCGCCTGGTGATCGAAGGCTACGCCCGCGAGGCTGGCGTGCGTCAACTGGAGAAACAGCTCGGCAAGCTGGTGCGCAAGGCAGTGGTCAAGCTACTGGAGAACCCGGATGCCAAGCTCAAGATCGGCACCAAGGACCTCGAGGCAGCACTGGGCATGCCGGTGTTCCGCAGCGAGCAAGTACTGGCGGGCAAGGGCGTGATCACAGGCCTTGCCTGGACCAGCATGGGGGGCGCCACCCTACCGATCGAGGCAACACGCATTCATACGCTCAACCGCGGCTTCAAGCTCACCGGCAAGCTGGGGGACGTGATGAAGGAGTCCGCAGAGATCGCCTACAGCTACGTCAGCGCAAACCTCAAGCAGTACGGCGGAGCTCCAGGCTTCTTCAACGAAGCGTTCATCCACCTGCACGTACCCGAAGGCGCCACGCCCAAGGACGGCCCCAGCGCTGGCGTGACCATGGCCAGCGCCCTGCTGTCACTGGCGCGCGACCAGGCACCGAAAAAAGGCGTGGCGATGACGGGTGAACTGACGCTGACCGGGCAGGTGCTACCGATTGGCGGGGTACGCGAGAAGGTGATCGCCGCCAAGCGGCAGAAGATCTTCGAGCTGATCCTGCCGGAGGCGAACCGTGGGGACTTCGAGGAACTGCCCGACTACCTGCGCGAAGGGCTGACGGTGCATTTCGCCAAGCGCTTTGCCGACGTGGCGAAAGTGTTGTTCTGATAAACACAGGGCTCTGAGGGGCCATCGCAGGGCAAGCCCGCGATGGCCCCTCAGAGCCCACATACACAAGCGCATCGGTTATCCTCAGGCCATCGTCCGCCTCAGGAGCCACCATGACCCTCTCCCGCCTGCTGCTCCCCTTGAGTCTCAGCTTGCTCGCTGCCTGCGCGCAGCAACCGCGGCAAACCGTCGAGCTGGATGCCGACAGCGAATGTCCGAAGCGCCTGCAAGTCGGTCAGACCCTATCGCTGTCGCTGGCCAGCAACCCTTCCACCGGCTATCGCTGGACGCTCAAGGACCCAGCCTCAAGCGTGCTACGCAGCCTGGGGCCAGAGGTCTACAGCACTCCGGAAGAGGCCGGTATCGTCGGCAGTGCAGGCCTTTCAAACTGGCGCTTCCAGGCCAAGGCCGAGGGTACTGCCACGCTGGCCCTGATCTACCAACAACCCTGGGCCCCTGAAGTCGCGCCCGTACAAACCTTCGAGTGCCAGATAACCGTACGTTGAAACCTGGAGCGATGCATGCGCTCAGACGGTCTCGAAGTTGCGGCGAACCTCCGCCAGGTAGACGGACAGCGCCATGAGGGCATTGCCGAGCGAGCCCAATTCAGTCGCCTGTTGTGCAGCAGCCTGATGACTCTGCCAAGTCGTCGTCAGCTTTTGGGCTTCCAGTACCCAGCGATCACGCCAACTGTCGACATTGCCAGCAGTGACCAGTTCGTCATGTTCTTGAACAGCCTGTTGCAACAAACTCTGCAACGACGACAATGCCTGTCGCTGTTCGGCAATCTGCCCGACACACGTCGCCCGGGCTGACACAAGATCCGAGAACTTGCGTCCTTCGCCTATGACATCCAGGTTGGCCTCGAACTTCTTGACGGCTGCCTTCACCAGTTCAGGGCTCACCGTGGGGTTCTTGATGCTGCTCAACAACAGGTCCACTTCCTCCTCTGTCGGAATCATGCCCTTGATAATACTGAACAGCGTTGGCACTTCGAACGTCTTGATGATCTGGTCCAGCTCGTTCTTTTGACGCTCCATGCCTGCAACCACTTCCAGCAGGTGGTCGACACTGGCTTGTATACGTTCCTTGGTCCCTGCCAGCTGTGAACGGCGCTCCTCCAATTCCGACAGGCGATAAACCTGTATTGCGCTGACTCGTTGGTTCAACACCTGCAACGACGCCTTCAAGCGACCCCGCAGACGCACCAGCTCGTCTTCGATATCTTTCTTGATGCCTTGGTTCTGGCCATTTTGCGAACTCACGGCTGCGGCATTTATCTCCGACCAATTCTGGTGCGCAAGATTGAGCGTGGCACTCAATACCTGGTCTTTCATTTGAGCGTCGCACTCCCTGAGCAGCCTCAGCAAATCCGAGACGTTCTCCCGGATGGACGAGCTCAGATGTTTTGCCTTCATATTTACAAACTTGGAAATTTCACCTTGCATCAATCGCATTGCAGACACATCGGGGTATTTCACAAGTATCGGGCTGCTAATATCCATATCAATTCTCCTGATTAAAACTGTTCATGACGTCGTTAAAAATCAATGCCAACTCGTGCGAAATATTGCCAATCTTGTGCCACGGGCGGACCACACGATCGATCCGACGCGCAAATCGTTCCACGCTGACATTGGTATCGAGCAGGTCAAGTTCCTCACTCGAGACTTTTGTATGGTCACTCAAGGTGCGGATAACGTAGCGCAGGTTCCAGGCGGCCGTATTGACCTCTTTGAGTCGGCCCTTGATGTCATTGAGCAGACCCGACAGTGTGGCCAGGTTCGCCAACTGCGGGGTAAACGCTTGCATCTCCATCACCAGCGCTTCGCGACGTTCCAGCAGCTTCTGCTTATCTTGTTTCTCAGACTTTGCCAGATCACCGAACAGCGAATAGGTTAGCCCAACCCCCGGGGGCGAAAATGTCAGCCCAAACAGGGTATAGCCCGTGAAGCCGGAAATGATCGAAGACTGATACTCGATTTCCTGGTCCAATACTCGCAAGTTGTCTGCAAGCGCTGCTGCCCTTTCGCCGGCACCGGCAATGTCAAGCGTCGAATCCAGCCCTGCCAACTTTGGCAGCAAAGTATCTTCGACATCCTTATAGAAGCGATCTGCACGCGTTTGAACCTGATCAATATCCTTCGATATCCTGTCGATCAGCTCTTTGATATCCTCGATCGCGCCGTGGATGGATTCAGCCTTAAGCGTACGTTCGTTTTCATCAAGCGGTACTGTCTCCAGTTGCTCCAACACCGCATCCTCGATATCGGAGAGACTATTGCCGTGCATACTGCGGATTTCACTCACGAGCAGCGCGCCTTCGGTGGCGAACGTCTGCGCGAAATTTTCCAGTTTCACGCTAAGGGCTTGAGTTTCGCGCTCTAATGGCTCCCACCCTTCGGCATGCTGGTTCAAGTCGGAGATAAAACTACTAACCTCCTCGCCATCCACGCCCAGCTTCACGAAGTCGATCCACTCGCTGATTGGCTCCGATGCGCCCGGAAGCGAATCCACGGCCTTGACGTAGCGTTTGATCACCAGCAGGTTTTCGCGGCTGAAGATCAACCCAGGTTGCTGGTCTGTCTTTATCGGATCGCTGATCGTCTCGATGTATTGCAGAGGTATCAGCTCTGCTTTCTGCTGCGGGTCGAGAGTTGCTAACGACTCATTCTCTAGCACTTCCATAATGATCGTCCTTTGAGGGTCGGATGAGGTGCTCCGCCAGTACAGCGCAGAGCAGGCCTCACCATACGTCGCGCCCACCTCGTCTTCCGTGGCTCTAGGCTTGGCCCGGTGACATCCAATTCGCTTCCACTTGGCAGAAATACAGCACTTTCGAGTCACCACTTTCTTCCCAGACCCGCCGATCACTGGCCGCACTCGCGGTATGCAGCACCGCATGGCTTGGCTAGAATGTCGCCTTTGTCTGTTCCCCGAGCCCACTGTGAGCCAAGACCCCGACCGCCTTTTCGCCCAACCCCTGGAGCAGGTGCCCGACTTCGTCTTCAACGAGGACGTGGTGCGTGTGTTCCCGGACATGATCAAGCGCTCGGTACCCGGCTACCCGACCATCGTCGAGAACCTCGGCGTGCTCGCCGCACGCTTCGCTCAACCACACACCGCGCTGTACGATCTCGGCGCTTCGCTGGGCGCCGTGACCCAGTCGCTGCGCCGCCATGTGCGCCACGACGGTTGCCGGGTGATTGCGGTGGACAACTCAGCAGCCATGGTCGAACGCTGCCGCCAGTACCTCACCGCCCAGGACTCGATGTTCCAGGAACTGCTGCCAGTGCAGGTAATCGAAGCCGACATCCTTGCCCTACCCTTCGAGCCCGCCTCGGTGGTGGCGATGAACTTCACCCTGCAGTTCATCGCCCCTGAGCAGCGCCTTGCCCTGCTCGCACGCATTCACCAAGTGCTGCTGCCAGGTGGCGCGCTGATCCTGTCCGAGAAACTGCGCTTCGACGACGTACAGGAACAGGACCTGCTCAACGACCTGCACCTGGACTTCAAGCGTGCCAATGGCTACAGCGATCTGGAAATCGCCCAGAAGCGCAGCGCCATCGAGCACGTGATGAAGCCCGACACCCTGCAAGCCCACCAGGAGCGCCTCCACTCCGCCGGCTTCTCGAAAGTCATACCCTGGTTCCAATGCCTCAATTTCGCCTCGCTGATAGCCCTGCCATGATTGATCTGTCTCCCCTCGTCCGCCGTCTTGCGGGCACGCCACTGGCTTCCTGGTCCCTGGGGCTGCAAGCACAACTCGACACCAAGCTGGAGAAGGGCCATGGCGACCTCGAGCGCTGGCGCGGCGCCCTGGATGCGCTGCCTGACCTGACGCCCGAGACAATCGACCTGGTCGATGGATTGCGTCTGGACAGCAACTGCGATGACGCCACCCGTGCTCAGGTACACAAGGCGCTGATGGGGCTTTCGCCGTGGCGCAAGGGGCCGTTCGACCTGTTCGGTGTGCACGTGGACACCGAATGGCGCTCGGACTGGAAGTGGTCGCGGGTCGGTCCGCACCTGAACCTCAAGGGCAAACGCGTGCTCGATGTCGGCTGCGGCAACGGCTACTACCAGTGGCGCATGCTCGGCGCTGGTGCCGACATGGTGGTCGGTGTCGACCCGAACTGGCTGTTCTTCTGCCAGTTCCAGGCGGTGCAAAAATACCTGCCAGACCTGCCCGCCTGGCACCTGCCCTTCGCCCTGGAAGAATTGCCCGCCAACCTCGAAGGCTTCGACACCGTGTTCTCGATGGGCGTGTTCTATCACCGTCGATCCCCCATCGAGCATTTGCTGGCGCTCAAGGACTGCCTGGTCAAAGGCGGGGAGCTGGTGCTGGAAACCTTGGTGGTCGAGGGCGATGAGCAGCACGTGCTGGTGCCCGAGGACCGCTACGCACAGATGCGCAACGTCTGGTTCCTGCCGTCGGTACCCGCGCTGGAGCGCTGGCTGCGCCGCGCCGGCTTCAGCGATGTACGCTGCGTGGATGTGAGCGTCACCAGCGTCGAGGAGCAGCGCAGCACCGACTGGATGCGTTATCAGTCGCTGGCCGATTTCCTCGACCCGAACGACCACAGCAAGACCATCGAAGGCCTCCCGGCCCCCCGCCGCGCCACGCTGCTGGCACGCAAATAAAAAAAGCGCCCCGAGGGGCGCCCAAGTTCACCAGCAGCGAGGAGCTGTCGCAGAGCCGGTGCCTCACTACCGCTAGTCCTTGGCTACCTCACGGGCCGTCTCCTGCGCCTGGCGCTCACGTTTGACCAGCACTTGCTGCCGGTCGCCGAACAGGCGCTCCTGCTCCTTGAGAAAGGTATCCACGAACTGCTGTGAACGCTCCGCGCCACCTTCGGCGAAAACGCTGGTGCTGCCCATGGCAAGGGTCGCCAGCAGCAGATATTTGATCAGGTTCATCGTGCTTGCCTCATGATCACCGTTCAGACAGCGCCATCCTAGCCAGCGGCAGCTAACGCCAAGGTGAGCCTGGCATTACAGTCTTGCAATGTGGTCCTGCGGGCTGTGTTCCCAAGCGAAGGGACCCGAACAGGCAGCCAGATGACGCCCGCATTACAAATCGGTTATCTGCGCCGACAACGCATTCTCATGCCGTAACATCCTGCAGCTTGACCCTAAAGCCCCTACAGGCTTGAGAATCGCGCCCTTTCCACCTCACAGAGCCCGCCATGCGCCTATTGATCATCGAGGACGAACCCCGTACCGCCGACTACCTGCAGCAGGGCCTACGCGAAAACGGCTACGTGGTCGATTGCGCATACACGGGCACCGACGGCCTGCACCTCGCGCGCAATCACAGCTACGACCTGGTAATCCTCGACGTCAATCTGCCCGAGCTCGATGGCTGGGGCGTGCTGCAGCGCCTGCGCGCCGAATCGTCGACTCGGATCATGATGCTCACCGCCCACGGCCGCCTTGCCGACCGGGTCAAGGGCCTGGACCTGGGCGCCGACGACTATCTGCTCAAGCCTTTCGAGTTTCCGGAGCTGCTGGCGCGAATCCGCAGCCTGCTGCGGCGCAACGACCAGCATCTGCAACCAGACACCCTGAAGGTCGCCGACCTCGAACTCGATCCCGGCCGTCATCGCGCCTGGCGCGGCGGCCAGCGCATCGACCTGACCGCCAAGGAGTTCACCCTGCTGCATCTGCTGATGCGCCAGAGCGGCGAGGTGCTCTCACGCACGCAAATCATCTCGCTGGTGTGGGACATGAACTTCGATTGCGACACCAATGTGGTCGAGGTGTCGATCCGCCGTCTGCGGGCCAAGATCGACGACCCCTTCGAGCACAAGCTCATACACACCTTGCGCGGCGTGGGGTACGTGCTCGAGGCACGCGCGTGAAGGGCCGTACCCTGTCGCTGCGACTCGGGCTTTCGGTCACCCTGATGGGCGCCGCGCTGGTACTGCTGCTGGCCTGCCTGGCAGTGTTTGCCCTCGACCACGAGCTGGACAGCCGCGCCCGTCGCGACCTGGCGCGCAAGATGCTGCAAGTCGAGCACAACCTGCGGGTGGACCTGCGCAGCGACGACCTTGGCGCCCGCGCTCATCCCCTGCTCGACCTGGTGATGGGGCACGACAACCTCAGTCTCAATGTGCTGGCGATCAATGGACGGCACCCGTCGCTGCTGAGCCTGGGCCCGGCACTGGAGGCGCAGGCGTTGCGCCAGCTACCCGCGGGCCAGCAGCCAAGCTTCACGCAATGGCGTGACAGCGATGGGCGGCAGATCCTCACCGTCACCCAGTTGATGCGCCTGCGCGACGACCAGCCGGTGCGAGTAATGATGTCGCTGGACCGCGCCGACGACAATGCGCTGCTCCAGGCCTACCTGAACTCGACCTTGCTGGCGCTGCCGATACTCTTGCTGCTGATCGGCATCGGTGCCTGGAAACTGGTGCAGCGTGGGCTCGCCCCCCTGCGCCGATTCCGCCGCATCGCCGGGCAGATCTGCGCGCACGACCTGGCGCATCGCCTGCCGACCAGTGGCCTGCCCCAGGAACTGGCGGAGCTGGCCGGCAGCATCAACATCATGCTCGATCGCCTCGACCAGGGTGTTCGCCAGCTGTCGCAGTTCTCCGACGACCTGGCCCACGAATTGCGCACCCCCATCGGCAACCTGATGGGCAAGGCCCAGGTCACCTTGTCCCGCGAGCGCGACGGCAACCGCTACCGCGAGGCGCTGGAGGACAGCGTCGAGGAGCTCACCCGCCTGAACCGCATCATCAATGACATGCTGTTCCTGGCCCAGGTCAGCCAACCCCAGGCACTGGCCATGCTCAAGCCACTGTCCCTGGCCGATGAAACCGCACGGGTGATGGAGCTGTTCGACCTCAGCGCCGAACTGAAAGGAATCGAGCTACGGGCACACGGCTGGGGCACGGCCTTGGCCGACCGATTGATGTTCCAGCGAGCGCTGTCGAATCTGCTGAGCAACGCCATCCGCCATAGCCCACAGGGCCAGGTGATCGAACTGGGGATCGAGCGGCGCCAGGACCAGGTCTGGTTGTGGGTGCAGAACCAGGGCGCGGGGATTGACGAGGCGCACCTGGCGCATCTGTTCGAGCGCTTCTACCGGGCCGGCTGTGGTCGCTCGCGCCTGGAGGGTGGCACAGGGCTGGGGCTGGCGATCGTGAAATCGATCATGCAACTGCATGGAGGCCGGGTCGAGGTCAGCAGCGCAGCGCAAGGACCGACTCGGTTCAGCCTGGTGTTTCAGGCCGAGTGATGGCGGCGGCTTCGCGAGCAAGCCCGCGAGGCCGCCCCAATATCAACGCGAAGCCGCCAGGATCAAGGCCTTCATTTCTGCCACCGCCGCCTTGAAGCCGACGAACAGCGCATGGGCCACCAGGGCATGGCCGATGTTCAGCTCATTGATCCCCTTGATCGCCGCCACTGCTTCGACGTTATGGTAGTGCAGGCCATGCCCGGCATTGACGATCAGCCCCTGCCCCACGCCAAAGGCCACGCCGTCGACGATACGCTTGAGCTCCTCGGCTACCTCGGTCGGGGTCTGTGCATCGGCATAGCGACCAGTATGCAACTCGATGGCCGGCGCGCCCACGCGACGCGACGCCTCGATCTGCCGCTCGTCGGCATCGATGAACAGCGACACCTCGGCGCCGGTGCGCGCCAGGCGCTCTACTGCAGCCTTGATCCGCGCCTCCTGGCCTGCCACGTCCAGGCCACCTTCGGTGGTCAGCTCCTGGCGGGTCTCGGGCACCAGGCAGATGTGTGCCGGGCGGATCTTCTCGGCGAAAAGCATCATCTCTTCGGTGACGCCCATCTCGAAGTTCATGCGCGTTTGCAGCACGTCCTTGAGCAGCAGCACATCACGCTCCTGGATGTGCCGGCGGTCTTCGCGCAAATGCACGGTAATACCGTCGGCACCCGCTTCCTCGGCGTCCAGCGCGGCCTTGACCGGGTCCGGATAGCGGGTGCCCCGGGCCTGGCGCAGAGTGGCCACGTGATCGATGTTGACGCCGAGAAGCATGCGGTTGCTGTGAGTCACGAAAGGCTCTCCTGAAGATTGAGCCCCACAGCATACGACGTGCTCAACGCTTGCGAAACAGTTCCCGGCTGACCAGTGGCTTGGGCCCCAGGTGAACGGCCAGCGCCTGACGCATCAGGCGCTTGGCCGCAAGCAGCGCGCCCGGGGCATCCCAGTCGGCATCGGCCAGGGCCAACAGCTCCGTACCACTGAACAGCCCAGGCTGAAACAGCTCGACCCGCTCCAGCCCGGCGTCCACCTGGAGCCGATAGCGCCCCTCGGCGACGACCGCATCATCGTTCACGTCGTGGGTCAGCGAGAAGGCATAGCCCAGCTCGTCCAGCAGACGCCATTCGAAGGCCCGCAGCAGCGGCTCCAGCGGCCGGCCGGCAGCCAGCGCCTCGAGGGTCAGGGTGTAATGCTCGAACAGGGCAGGAAACGGCGCTTCGGCAGGCAGCAGGCGCATCAGCAACTCGTTGAGATACAGACCACTGAACAGCGCGTCGCCGTGCAGCCACCCGGCAAGGCCGACCGTATCCAACCGACCGACGTTCTTCAACTCGCCCCGCCCGCGTAACTCGACTTCCAGCGGCACGAAGGGTCGCACCGGGCTACCGCCCTTGCCCCGCGCGCGCCGCAACACCGCCCGCACACGGCCTTGGGCGGTAAAGAAGTCCACCAACGCGCTGGTTTCCTTGTAGGCGCGGCTGTGCAGGACGTAGGCGGGTTGCGGGGTGGGTTGGTCCATGAGCGGTCACTCGGTCTCAGGCAAAGCGCACACCTGTAGGAGCGGGCTTGCCCGCGAAGAAGCCAGCCCAGGCACCGTGGATGCATGGCACGGGCGTTGCCCGTGTTCGCGGGCAAGCCCGCTCCTACAGGGTGCGCGGCGAGGCTTAGAGGTCGCCGTAACCCAGCGAACGCAGGGCGCGTTCGTCATCGGACCAGCCGCCCTTGACCTTGACCCAAAGGTTGAGCATGACCTTGGAGTCGAACAACACCTCCATGTCCTTGCGAGCCTCGGAACCAATGCGTTTGATACGCTCGCCCTTGTCGCCGATGATGATCTTTTTCTGGCCGTCACGCTCGACCAGGATCAGGGCGTGGATGTGCAACACATGCCCCTGCTGTTTGAATTCTTCGATCTCGACGGTGATCTGGTACGGCAGCTCGGCGCCGAGCTGACGCATGATTTTCTCGCGTACCAGTTCGGCTGCCAGGAAGCGGCTGCTGCGGTCGGTGATCTGGTCTTCCGGGAAGAAGTGATCGTTTTCCGGCAGGTGCTTGGCGATCTGGGCTTCCAGGGCGTCCAGATTGTGCCCCTGCTGAGCCGAGATCGGCATCACTTCGGCGTTCGGCAGTTGCTCCTGCAACCACTGCAGGTGCGGGATCAACTCGGCCTTCTCTTCCATGCGGTCGGTCTTGTTGACCGCGATGATGAGCGGGCCGGTGACGTACTGCACACGCTCGAGCACCAACTGGTCCTCGTCGGTCCAGCGAGTGCGGTCGACCACGAAGATCACCACGTCGACATCCTTGAGCGCTGCCGAGGCGTTGCGGTTCATGTAGCGGTTCAAGGCCTTGTCGTTGGCCTTGTGCATACCGGGGGTGTCGACGTAGATCGCCTGCACATCACCTTCGGTCTTGATGCCGAGCATGTTGTGACGGGTGGTCTGCGGCTTGCGCGAAGTGATCGCCAGCTTCTGCCCGAGGATGTGGTTGAGCAGCGTGGACTTGCCCACGTTGGGGCGGCCGACGATGGCCACGTAACCGCAGCGGGTCGGATTGTTCTCAGTCATTGCCATTCTCCACGCCCAAGGCGATCAGTGCGGCGGCAGCGGCGACCTGCTCGGCGATACGCCGGCTCACGCCCTGACCACGGCTCTTGTTGTTCAGCAGCACCACTTCGCATTCGACGAAGAAGGTGCGGCAATGAGGTTCGCCCTGGATATCCACCACTTCGTAGCGCGGCAGTTCGCAGGCACGCGACTGCAGATACTCCTGCAGCCGGGTCTTGGGGTCTTTGTTGGTGTCGACCAGCGTCAACCCATCGAACTCGCCGGCCAGCCAGGCGAGAATGCGCTCGCGGGCGGTCTGCATGTCGGCGTCCAGATAGATCGCCCCGATCAGCGCTTCGAGTGCATCGGCAAGAATGGACTCACGGCGAAAACCACCGCTCTTGAGTTCGCCCGAGCCCAGGCGCAGATAATCGCCCAGGTCGAAGCCGCGGGCCAGGCGGGCCAGGGTCTCACCCTTGACCAGCCGTGCGCGCAAGCGCGACAACTGGCCTTCGCGAGCCTGGGGGAAGCGTTCGAACAGCGCCTCGCCCGCCACGAAGTTGAGAATCGCATCACCGAGAAATTCCAGGCGCTCGTTGTTGCGCCCGGCATAACTGCGATGCGTGAGTGCCAGGAGCATCTGATCCTGGTTCTTGAAGGTATAGCCGAGCTTGCGCTCCAGGCGTTCGAGGGAAGCGCTCATGCAGCCACCCCTTCGTTGTTAAACGCGTTCAAATCAACATCCTGAAAGACTGTTTGGCTGTGTCACGCCGTCGTGCAGCGGCGAATTTACCCATCCCTGAGAACACAGCCTATGTCAGAAATGCATTCGGCGCTGTCTGTTGACAGCGCCGAGGGGTATCAATGGATCAGGCCGACCCGCGACAGGTTGGGGAAGTGGCTGAGCTTGGGCTCGGGCCAGCTCATCCAGACTGCGAAGGCCTTGCCGACGATGTTGCGGTCCGGGACCATGCCCTGCAGCTCGCGCGGGATGCTCGGATCGTCCCAGTAGCGGCTGTCGTTGGAGTTGTCGCGGTTGTCGCCCATCATGAAGTAATGCCCGGCAGGCACGGTCCACTGCTGGTCCGGCGGCATGCGGTAGCGGCTCATCTCCTTGCGGATCAGGTGCTCGGCTTCGCCCAGCTTCTCCTTGTACAGCTCGGCACTGCCCAACGATCCGGCTTCGGTGCCCACCAGTTGCTCGGCGACCAGTTGGTCGTTGACGTACAGGTGCTTCTCGTTGGTGTAGCGGATCCGGTCGCCCGGCAGGCCAACCACACGCTTGATGTAGTTGACGTTCGGGTCACTCGGGTAGCGGAACACCATGACGTCCCCGCGCTGCGGGTCACCGACCTCGATGACCTTCTTGTCGATCACCGGCAGGCGGATGCCGTAGGAGAACTTGTTCACCAGGATGAAGTCGCCCACTTCCAGGGTCGGCTTCATGGATCCCGACGGGATCTGGAAGGGTTCGACCAGGAACGAGCGCAGCACCAGCACGATGAACAACACCGGGAAGAACGACTTGCCGTACTCGACCAGCAACGGCTCCTTGTTCAGGCGTTCGACCACCGCAACTTCGGGCTGGCTGACGCTGCCCTGGTAGTTGGCGATCGCCGCTCGCCGGCGCGGGGCCAGGAACAGCAGATCGATCAGACCCAACAGACCGCAGACAGCAACGGCGATGACTAGCAACAGCGGGAAATTTAGCGACATAGGACCTAGCTATCCAACCTGAGCACAGCGAGGAAGGCTTCCTGTGGGATCTCCACGTTGCCCACCTGCTTCATGCGTTTCTTACCGGCCTTCTGCTTCTCCAGCAGTTTCTTCTTACGGCTGACGTCACCGCCATAGCACTTAGCCAGTACGTTCTTTCTGAGCGCCTTGACAGTGGTCCGCGCAATGATCTGGCCGCCGATAGCTGCCTGGATCGCCACGTCGAACATCTGCCGAGGAATCAGTTCCTTCATCTTCTCGGTCAACGCACGACCTTTGTAGGCCGCGTTGTCACGATGCACGATCAATGCCAGGGCATCGACCTTGTCGCCGTTGATCAGCACGTCCAGCTTGACCAAGTTGGCCGACTGGTAGCGATCGAAATGATAGTCCAGCGAGGCGTAGCCGCGGCTGGTGGATTTGAGACGGTCGAAGAAGTCCAGCACCACTTCGTTCATCGGCATGTCGTAGCGCACCTGCACCTGGCTACCCAGGAATTGCATGTCACGTTGAACGCCACGCTTCTCGATGCACAGGGTGATGACGTTGCCCAGGTGCTCCTGCGGCACGAGGATGGTCGCGGTGACGATCGGCTCGCGGAAGTCGGCGACCGCCGAGACATCCGGCAGCTTCGACGGGTTGTCGACGACGATGGTTTCGCCGGTCTTGAGCTCCAGCTCGTAGATCACGCTTGGTGCCGTGGTGATCAGGTCCAGGTCGTATTCGCGCTCCAGGCGCTCCTGGATGATCTCCATGTGCAGCATGCCGAGGAAGCCGCAACGGAAGCCGAAGCCCAGTGCATCGGAGCTTTCCGGCATGTACTGCAGCGACGAGTCGTTGAGCGTCAGCTTCTGCAGGGCGTCGCGGAAGTCCTCGAAATCGTCGGAACTGACCGGGAACAGGCCGGCGTACACCTGCGGCTGGATCTTCTTGAAGCCTGGCAGCACTTCGACCTCAGGGGTCGAGGACAGCGTCAGGGTGTCGCCGACCGGCGCGCCATGAATGTCCTTGATGCTGGCGATGATGAAGCCCACTTCACCGGCCTTGAGATCGGCGGTGGCGGTGTGTTTCGGGGTGAAGACGCCGACGCTGTCGACCAGGTGCACCTTGCCGGTGGACTTGACCAGGATCTTGTCGCCCTTCTTGACCCGGCCCTGGCGCACGCGTACCAGCGACACGACGCCCAGGTAGTTGTCGAACCAGGAGTCGATGATCAGCGCCTGCAAGGGTGCGTCGATCTCGCCTTCCGGCGCGGGGATGGTCTGTACCAGGCGCTCGAGCACCTCGTCCACGCCCATGCCGCTCTTGGCACTGCAGGCCACGGCGTCGGTGGCGTCGATGCCGATGATCTTCTCGATCTCGTCCTTGACGCGGTCCGGATCGGCCTGGGGCAGGTCCATCTTGTTCAGTACCGGCATGACCTCGAGGCCCTGCTCGATGGCGGTGTAGCAGTTGGCGACCGATTGCGCCTCGACGCCCTGGCCGGCGTCGACCACCAGCAGCGCGCCCTCGCACGCCGCCAGCGAACGCGAGACTTCATAGGTGAAGTCGACGTGGCCGGGGGTATCGATGAAGTTCAACTGGTAGGTTTTGCCGTCCTGCGCCTTGTAATGCAGGGTGACGCTGTGGGCCTTGATGGTGATACCGCGTTCACGCTCGAGGTCCATGGAGTCGAGGACCTGGGCTTCCATTTCGCGCGCCGTCAGGCCACCGCACATCTGGATGAAACGGTCGGCCAGCGTCGACTTGCCATGGTCGATGTGGGCGATGATGGAGAAATTGCGGATATGACTCAAATCACTCACGGGTCAACACTCGAAAAGGCTGCGAGCCGGACGCCCGCGGAAAAATAGCCGGGAATTGTACCTCAAGCCGGAGGGATATGGGAGATTCCTCTATCGCCACGCACACCTGCAAATGCGACATGAATTTGCTCGGCTCGCTGATGTTCCCACAGAAAATCATGACACGCTCATGAAAAAGGGCAGCCGAAGCTGCCCTTTCCTACCCTTAACTCAGCCTATTCAGCCAACTTGAAGGTGATGAAGCTGGCGCGCCCTTGTCGCAGCACACGCATCGATACCGAACGATTCTTCGGCAGGTCCTTGGCGATCTCGGTAAATTGCTTGGCCGAGCTGATCGCCTGGTTGTTCAGATGGCTGATGACGTCGCCCGGACGCAGGCCAATCAGGGCAGCCGGGCCATCCTGAACCTCCTTGATGACCACGCCGCCCTTGAGCTCGAGCGACTTCTTCTGCTCGTCGCTGAGGTCGGCGACGGAGACGCCCAGGCGGTTGCTGTTGCGCTCCACGCCTGCCTGACCACCGGTGCCGATGTCGGCATCGTCTTCAGGGAGTGCGCCGACAGTGATGTCCAGGGTCTGGCGCTTGCCTTCGCGAATGATCTCGAGCTTGGCTTTCTGGCCATCCTTGAGACCGCCGACCAGGTGTGGCAGGTCTGCGGACATGATGATCGGCTGCCCGTTCATGCTCAGGATCACGTCACCGACCTGCAGGCCGCCCTTGGCCGCAGGGCCGTTTTCCAGCACCTGGGCCACCAGCGCCCCGGCAGGCTTGTCGAGCCCGAAGGATTCAGCCAGGTCCTTGTTCACTTCCTGGATCACCACGCCGAGCCAGCCGCGGCTGACCTTGCCGTCTTTCTTCAACTGGTTCGAGACATCGATCGCCACGTCGATCGGGATGGCGAACGACAGGCCCATGAAACCGCCGGAGCGGGTGAAGATCTGCGAGTTGATACCTACGACCTCGCCCTTCATGTTGAACAGCGGGCCGCCGGAGTTACCCGGATTGATCGCGACGTCGGTCTGGATGAACGGCACATAGGTGTCGTTGGGCAAGGTGCGCCCCTTGGCGCTGACGATACCTTTGGTCACCGAATGATCGAAGCCGAATGGCGAGCCAATGGCCAGCACCCACTCACCGACCTTCAGCTTCTCGGAGTCGCCCAGTTTGACGGTCGGCAGATTCTTGCCATCGACCTTGAGCAGCGCCACGTCGGTGCGCGGGTCGGTGCCGACCAGCTTGGCTTGCAACTCGCTGCGGTCGGACAGGCGGACGATGATTTCGTCGGCGTCGGCGACCACATGGTTGTTGGTCAGGACATAACCATCACTGGAAATGATGAAGCCCGAGCCCAAGGACTGCGCTTCACGCTGGCGGTCGCCGCCACGCGGGGAACGCGGCTGCTGCGGCATGTTGCGCTCGAAAAACTCGCGGAACATCGGCGGCAGGCCTTCCAGGTCGGGCATCTGCCCAGCGGCCACGCGACGGTCCGGCAGCTTTTGCTTGGTACTGATGTTGACCACTGCCGGCGAGGCCTGCTCGACCAGGGTGGTGAAATCCGGCAGGGCTTCTTCGGCCTGGGCGGTGAGCACCTGGCCGAGCATCAGCACGGCGGCGAACATCGATAGGTAGGTTTTCAAGCGTGGTATTGACATACGGCTCCCGTCACAACGAGCGTAGTTAGCAGAAGGGCCCCTGCAGATGCAGGAAAGGCCAGACTCCAGGGAGTCTGACCTATAGGAAATTTACCAGTTGATTGCAAATGACAATGCTTTAATTTCATGTCAGCTGCATGCCTGGCAGCTTGTAGGAAGGGTCTGCGACGGTCATTGCCGTGCCTGGACATCCTGGGCGCGCATCGACAGGGCCACACGCTCGGCAGTGCCCAGCGGAATCTCTCCGACCACGGTCACCATGACCTTGCCCTTGGGCGTGTTCAGATGCCGCGAAACAGCGACAGTCGGCCCCAGTTGCGCACGGGTATCGGCACCGGCGTCTTCCTTGATCGGCTCGAGAAAGACCGAAAAACGTGCCAGCCCATCGTCGTACATCAAGCTGCTGACGGTACTGTTGCGTTCCGGATCACGGCGAACAGCACTGTTGACCAACTCGAACCCTGGCGGCAGCCAATCGGAACGCCAGCCAGCGACTGTTTCGGATTTGGTCGCCGCAGGACGTTCCACCGGCTTGCACGCGGCGCTGGCCTGCAGGTCGCGATCGGTCGGCGCATCATCGGTGTCCAGGCGGGTCATCTGGAAGCGCTCGAGCAACTGCCCCTTGTCGTTGAGCATCAACGAACGCAGCGGCAGGCCGGTCTGGCGATCCAGGTGAAGCTCAAAGGCGTAGCGGTGCTGGTCGCGTGGCGTGAGCGTGACGATCACCGCGTCGCGCCCGGCGATTCGGGCCTTGCCAGCCACACCCAGGTCGTACCAGCTCATCAGCTTCAAAGGATCGAGTAAACGCGGGGCGGAATCGGGCGGTGTACCGACCCCGCTGACCAGGGAACCACTGACGCACTGCACCTTGCCATTGACCCGCACGATTTCCTGGGCGGCGCCATCAAGCTGCAACAGCCGCTCGCTGACCTTGCCGTCCTGGACTCGATGCCAGATATCGTGGGAAGAAAAACTGCCGTTACGTTCGTAGACGAAAGAACCCTGGTAACTCTGCCCTTGCTCGGCCTGTGCCAGCTTGTTAAGCCACTCGCTCGCCTCGGGCGAAGAGTTGGCCGCCAATACCGGCACCGTCATGCAACTGCCGAGCAGCAGCGACAGAAGAGGTAGCGCGCGCATGAGCCTCCTTACTTAGCGATTTTCCAGGCTGGCAGCGCGGGCATAAGGCAGAGCGGTTTCGGTGCCCTTCAGCGCAGACTCCTGAGCGTGCTGGCGCAGATAACCTGGCAGACGCTGATCCCAGCCAGCCTGGTTCTGCAGCACACCGTTGGCCATCGGCCCGGTCGGTTGCTCACTGCTCTCACTATAGCCTGCCAGAACGGCTGGGCCCTGAGCCTGTGGCACGGTGATGCCCTGCTGCACAGGCTGCTGTGAAGCGAGTTGCGCACCGTTGATCTCGTCCTGGTTGTACAGGCGTACACCTGCCAGCACAGCGACGGTCACCGAGGCGGCAACGGCCAGGCGGCCAATGCTGCGCCACGGGCCACGCTTGGCCTTGACCGGTACGGCTTCATCGGCCAGCGCAGCCGAAACGGCCGAGGCGATGTCGAGCTTGGGCAGCAGCAGTTCCTTATGCATGGCTGCGCGAGCGACCTGGTAACGCGACCAGGTGGCACGGGTATCGGCATCATCGACCGCGTTCAGCACGCGACGTAATTCCAGTTCGTCCGCTTCGTTATCCATTACCGCGGACAGCGATTCCTGCAAAGCTTCACGACTCATGGCGGTTCCTCTCTTGGCTGTCGCCGCTGTCTCAGGTTTCCTGCAACAAGGGTTGCAGGGCTTTGTCTATGGCCTCCCGAGCGCGGAAGATTCGAGAGCGCACGGTACCCACCGGACATTGCATGACACTCGCAATGTCTTCGTAACTCAGTCCGTCGAACTCGCGCAGGGTCAATGCCGTGCGCAGGTCTTCGGGCAGTTGCTGGATGGTGCGATGGACAGTGCCTTCGATTTCATCCCGCAACAACGAGCGCTCTGGGGACTCGAGATCCTTGAGACCATGATCGCCGTCGTAGAACTCCGCATCCTCGGAGCTCACATCGCTGTCTGGCGGCCGTCTTCCACGGGACACCAGGTAATTCTTCGCCGTGTTGATGGCGATGCGGTACAGCCACGTGTAGAACGCACTGTCACCGCGGAAGTTGCCAAGCGCACGATAGGCCTTGATGAACGCTTCCTGTGCCACGTCCTGCGCTTCATGGGTGTCGTGTACAAAACGCACGATCAACCCGAGAATCTTGTGCTGATACTTCAGCACCAACAGATCGAACGCTCGCCTGTCACCGCGCTGCACGCGCTCGACAAGCTGCTGATCCTCTTCCTGGG
Organism: Pseudomonas sp. NBRC 111143; assembly: GCF_001320965.1. Classification (NCBI taxonomy): domain Bacteria; kingdom Pseudomonadati; phylum Pseudomonadota; class Gammaproteobacteria; order Pseudomonadales; family Pseudomonadaceae; genus Pseudomonas; species Pseudomonas sp. NBRC 111143. The sequence goes on from NZ_BCBT01000007.1 coordinate 131,860, forward strand.
TTAGCATGAACACTCCTCAGTGAACTCAAAGGAGCGTTGCGACAGCCATCGTTCAGGCTTGCAACCATAGACTCGGGCTTTGCGCAAAAGTTCTCCCCTCCAAGCAAGTTTCCTGCGGCCTCTGGTCGGCTCGCACGAAAAAGACACAGCGCGGTCGCAGCCGGCTGCGTCGATAATCGGTGTTTCGAATACACAGGTTTCAGCCCGGGTAGAGCTGCTGTCCTGCATCGCCTCGGCAATCGTGGCAGACGGGCAGCCTTCTTGAGATTTGCAGGGGTGCTGGAAAGTTCCCACAAAGTCGCCGCGCCTGCGCAACCGCCATTGGAAATCCGACGCCGGGGGCTGCTATAAAGGCATCCCGGCACTTTTCCAATAGTTTCACAATGCCATATACGCATGCCTATTGTGCCGCTCCCCTTCCCTAGTTACTAGTGTCCCGACATGAGCCAACAATTCCAACATGATGTCCTGGTGATCGGCAGTGGCGCCGCTGGTCTCAGCCTGGCACTGAACCTTCCCAGCCACCTGCGCGTTGCCGTGCTGAGCAAGGGCGACCTCGCCAATGGCTCTACCTTCTGGGCCCAGGGCGGTGTCGCCGCAGTACTGGACGACACCGACACGGTGCAGTCGCACGTCGAGGACACGCTCAATGCCGGCGCAGGCCTGTGTCATGAAGACGCCGTGCGCTTCACCGTCGAGCACAGCCGCGAAGCCATCGAGTGGCTGATCGAGCAGGGCGTGCCCTTCACGCGCGACGAAGACCACGGCGTCGACGACGGCGGCTTCGAGTTCCACCTCACCCGTGAAGGCGGTCACAGCCACCGCCGCATCATCCATGCCGCCGATGCCACGGGCGCCGCGATCTTCACCACGCTTCTGGAACAGGCCCGCCAGCGCCCGAACATCGACCTGCTCGAACAGCGTGTGGCCGTGGACCTGATCACCGAGCGGCGCCTGGGCCTGCCCGGCGACCGCTGCCTGGGCGCCTACGTGCTCGACCGCAACAGCGGCGAGGTAGACACCTTCGGCGCGCGCTTCACGGTATTGGCGACAGGCGGTGCAGCCAAGGTCTATCTCTACACCAGCAACCCCGACGGCGCCTGCGGTGATGGCATTGCCATGGCCTGGCGCGCTGGCTGCCGGGTGGCGAATCTTGAGTTCAACCAGTTCCACCCCACCTGCCTGTACCACCCGCAAGCCAAGAGCTTCCTGATCACCGAGGCCCTGCGCGGCGAAGGCGCACTGCTGCGCCTGCCCAACGGCGAGCGTTTCATGCCGCGCTTCGACCCACGTGAAGAGTTGGCGCCACGGGATATCGTCGCCCGCGCCATCGACCATGAAATGAAGCGCCTGGGCGTGGATTGCGTGTACCTGGATATCACCCACAAACCTGTCGAGTTCATCAAGAGCCACTTCCCCACGGTCTACGAACGCTGCCTGACCTTCGGCATCGACATCACGCGCCAGCCGATCCCCGTGGTACCGGCAGCCCACTACACGTGCGGCGGCGTGATGGTCGATGAGCGCGGGCACACCGACGTGCCGGGCCTGTATGCCATCGGCGAAACCAGTTTCACCGGCCTGCACGGCGCCAACCGCATGGCCAGCAACTCGCTGCTGGAGTGCTTCGTCTACGGACGTGCGGCGGCAGCGGACATCGAGGCGCACCTGGACGAAGTCAGCAGACCGCAGGCCCTGCCTTGCTGGGATGCCAGCCAGGTCACCGATTCGGATGAGGACGTGATCATCGCGCACAACTGGGACGAACTGCGGCGATTCATGTGGGACTACGTGGGCATCGTGCGCACCAGCAAGCGCCTGCAGCGCGCCGAGCACCGGGTGCGTCTGCTGCTCGACGAAATCGACGAGTTCTACAGCAACTACAAGGTCAGCCGCGACCTGATCGAGCTGCGCAACCTGGCGCAGGTGGCCGAGCTGATGATTCGCTCGGCGATGCAGCGCAAGGAAAGCCGTGGACTGCACTACACCCTGGATTATCCGGGGATGCTGGGCGAAGCCAGGGACACGGTTCTCAGCCCGACCTGAGCCTGGCGCCGACCTCTTCGCCTGTGGCGACTTGCCCGCGAGGAGGTCGCCAACTCTCACCTCACTCTGGCGCCATCACCCACCGGCGTCGGCTGAACTTCAAGCGCACACGCAGCCGCCGGTGCTCATCCGCCGTCAGCGCATCCCTTGGAATGCACTGACTCTGGGCAACCCACCGCCCCTCGCGCATGAAGCGCAACACCACTATCCCAGGCAGCGCGACGCTGTCACGACACAACCTTATCCGCTCCCAGCCACAGGCACGGCTGAACGCCTGCCAGCCACGCGCATCACGGCGCAAGCCAGTCACGGCATCGGGATGAGTCAGAAGGATACGGCGGGGAATCACCCAACAGGCATGGGCGAGGCAGCCAATCAGTGCACAAGCTGCCAACCACCAGGGCAACTCGACTAACCACAGGGTGGCGAGCGCCAGCGCCTGCCCGCAAAGATAGGCCGTCAGCAGCAGGCGCGAGCCTTGCCAACGGCACTCGAAGCACTCACTTGGGCTGGACACGGTCCAGGATGATGCGGACCATGCGCTGCAGCTCAGGGTCTTCGGATTCGTTACGCTCCATGAACCAGCCGAACATGTCCTGGTCCTCGCAGGTCAACAGGCGGCGATACAGTTCGCGATCCGCTTCGCTCAGGTTCGGGTAGACCTCTTGAGTGAAGGGGACGAGCAGCACGTCCAGCTCCAGCATGCCGCGGCGGCTGTGCCAGAAAAGCCGGTTGAGTTCAGTTTGTTCGACCATGGGGCCCTCCTCGAATGGTCGCGCAGTATACCGCGCTGCAACCGCAGCGGCACGAGGCATTGGTCTAGTCACCTACCTATTTTGTTACTGGCGTTCTATGATGGCCGCCAGTCTTTATAGCTACCGCGATGACCCATGGCCGACTCCGCTTTCTTCTGTCCCCTGTCCCACGAGGGCATCCTCGCTGTCCGCGGCTCCGACGCCGGAAAATTCCTGCAAGGCCAGCTGACCTGCAACCTCGACTATCTGAATCTGCAGCACGCCAGTCTCGGCGCGCGCTGCATGGTCAAAGGCCGCATGCAATCCAGTTTCCGCATCCTGCCCGAGGGCAATGGCTACCTACTTGCCATGGCCAGCGAACTGCTCGAGGCGCAACTGGCGGACCTGAAGAAGTACGCGGTCTTTTCCAAGGCCACGCTGACCGACGAAAGTACCGCCTGGGTGCGCTTCGGCTTGCAGCAGGGCGATGCCGCGCTGCAGGCGCTGGGGCTTGAAACACCGCAGGCAGCCGGCGCCACCGTGCGCCATGAAGGGCTTTTGGCCATCGCCGTCTCGCCCGCTCGCGTCGAGCTGTGGGTTCCCGCCGAACAGGCCGCCAACGTGCGCGAGACCCTCGCCGCCGCGCTGCCCGAAGGCACCCTGGATGCCTGGCTGCTGGGCCAGATCCGCGCCGGCATCGGCCAGGTCATGGGCCCGACCCGTGAACTGTTCATCCCGCAGATGATCAACCTGCAGGCCGTCGACGGCGTTAGCTTCAAGAAGGGCTGCTATACCGGCCAGGAAATCGTCGCGCGCATGCAATACCTGGGCAAGCTCAAGCGTCGCCAGTATCGCCTCTCGCTGCCCGTGGACGAAGCGCCCGCACCAGGCGCAGAAATCTTCTCGCCCACCCACGGTTCGTCTGTCGGCGAGGTAGTCATCGCGGCACCCGCCGAGCAAGGTGTCGAACTGCTGGCAGTGCTCAGCGCCGACTCGGTGGAAGATGACAACCTGCACCTGGCCAGCCTCGAAGGGCCACGCCTGACCCTGCTCGACCTGCCTTACGAACTGGACCGCGACCGGGAAATCCAGCGCTGACCAGCCCGCCCCGCCGCTGCGGCGGGGCAGCCCCACCACTGCGGTAGAGAAGTCCATGAACAAGCTGGCCGAGATGGTTCAAGCGCAGTTGCTCGCTGCCATCGACAACGACGACCTGGTCCTGCCCACGCTGCCAGAGGTTGCCCTGAGCATCCGCGAAGCCGCCGAAGACAGCGAAATCAGCGTGGCCGCCTTGAGCCGCGTGATCGGTCGCGATGCCGCGCTCTCGGCGCGCCTGATCAAGGTGGTCAACAGCCCGCTGCTGCGCGCACTGGTGGAGGTCACCGACCTGCACACCGCGATCACGCGCCTGGGCGTCAACTACAGCTGCAACCTGGCCATCGGCCTGGTGATCGAACAGATCTTCCATGCCCGCTCGGCGGCGGTGGAGCACAAGTTGCGCGATATCTGGGAAAACAGCCTGGAAGTAGCGGGCATCAGTTACGAAATATGCAGGCGCTACACCCACCTCAAACCCGATCAGGCCACCCTGGGCGGGCTCGTGCACCAGATCGGCGCCCTGCCGGTGCTGATCTACGCCGAAGAGCACAACGAGCTGCTGTCCGACCCCGTGTGCCTGCACTATGTCATCGAGCAGATCCAACCGGTGCTGGGCGACAAGATCCTCAGCGCCTGGGAGTTTCCCGAGCAACTGGTCAACCTGCCCAGCCAGGTCCAGAACCTGGAGCGTGAGACCGACAAGATCGACTACATCGGCATCGTCCAGATCGCTCGCTCGCTCAGCCTGCGCGGGCGCGGCCAGCCCTTGACCAGCCTCCCCGCCTATAAGCTGCTGCGCCTGCCGGAGGGCAAGGAGCTGGACCTGATGGAACTGGTCGAGGCGCGGGACATGTTGCGCTGACCGCCGCGGGTGCGGCGGTCAATCCGCGATGAAACTCACCCGCACCTTCAAACCGCCGTTGTCGCCATCATGCAGGCTGATCTGCGCCAGATGCGCACGACAAATTTCGCCGACGATCGCCAACCCCAGCCCACTGCCCTGGGCACTGCGCCGGTAGAAGCGCTCGAACACACGCTCGCGATCATCCAGTGGAATCCCCGGGCCATCGTCCTCGACCTCCAGTACGGCGGGGGCCAGCACCCGCAGAATCACGTTGCCGCCCATCGGCGTATGGGCCAGTGCGTTGTCCACCAGGTTGCTGAGCAGCTCGTTGAGCAAGGTCGGCTCTCCCTTCAGCCACACCGGCGCCTCGGCTTCCAGCGCGAGGGCAACACCTCGGGCATGGGCCAGCGGCGCCATCGCCATGCCCAGTTCGCGAGCCAGCTGGCTGAGGTCCAGGCGCTTTGCACCGCCTTCGGCGATGGCCCGGGCGCCATTTTCCACCCGGGCCAGCGACAGCAGCTGGTTGGCCAGGTGGGTCAACCGGTCGGTACCTTGAGCGGCAGACTCCAAGGTCTGGCGCCACTCTTCAGGCTCCCGCGAGCGCAAGCCCAACTCCACCCGCGCCTTGAGCGCCGCCAGCGGTGTGCGCAACTCGTGGGCGGCATCGGCGATGAACTGCGCCTGGCGCTCGAACTGCCCGCGCAGCCGCTCGGTGAAATGGTTCAAGGCCCGCACCAGCGGCCCCAGCTCATGCTGTACCTGCACCACCGGCAGGGCCCGCAGGTCGTCGGGCTGACGGGCTTCCACCGCCGTGCGCAGACGCTCCAGCGGACGCAGCGCAGCACTGACTGCAAACCACACCATCACCAGCGCACCCAGCGCAAGCATGCCCAGGCGCAGCAAGGTATCGGCCATCAGCCCACGCGCCATGCTCACCCGCGCCTCTTCGGTCTCGGCCACACGGATCTCGGCCATGCCGTTCATGTTCGGCTCGCTGACAGCCTTGAGCAGGCTCACCACGCGCACGTCCTGCCCCAGGTAGGTGGCGTTGTAGAAGCGCGCCAGTGCCGGATAGTCGTCGGTGCGCGGCGTGCCAGGGGGCGGCGGCGGCAGCTTCTCGTAACCGGAAATCAGCTTCTGGTGGATATCCAGCACCTGGTAGTAGATGCGTCCGGCGCTGTCGTAGGCAAAGGTGTCCAGCGCGACATAGGGCACATCGGCGCTGAGCGTGCCATCACGCTGGGAGAGGCCGGCGGCAATGGTCCGCGCCGAGGCCAGCAGCGTGCGGTCATAGGCGGTGTCGGCGGCCTCGCGGCCATTCCAGTATGCGCTCAGGCCACTGGCCAACATCAGCACCACGAGCAACAGCGCCAGGTTGCCGAGCAGGCGCGCGCGCAAACTGCCGTTGTCACGCATCACGATGCTCGAGCAGGTAGCCCAGACCGCGGAAGGTGACGATGGCCACCGGGTGGCCATCGAGCTTCTTGCGCAGACGATGGATGTAGATCTCGATGGCATCGGGGCTGGCTTCTTCGTCCAGGCCAAACACCTGGGCGGCCAATTGCTCCTTGCTCATCACCCGCCCGGGACGGGCGATCAGCGCCTCGAGCACGCTCTGTTCCCGCGAGGTCAAGGTCAGCGGCTCGTCACCCAGCGCAAAGCGCCGCGTGTCCAGGTCGTACACCAGGGGCCCGCAACGTTGCTGACGTTCGCCACCGAGCACGCTACGGCGCAGCAGTGCCTTGACCCGCGCCTCAAGCTCGGTGAGCTCGAAAGGCTTGGCCAGGTAGTCGTCGGCCCCAAGGTTCAGGCCATGCACGCGGTCCTTGACGTCGCTGCGCGCGGTGAGCATCAGCACCGGCAGGGTCTTGCCCCGCGAGCGCAGGCGCGCCAGCACCTCGAAGCCGTCCATGCGCGGCAGGCCGACATCCAGCACGGCGACAGCATAGTCCTCGCTGGCCAGGGCCAGGTCGGCGGCAACGCCGTCATGCAGCACATCCACGGTCAAGCCCTGGCTCTTGAGGGCCTGGGCCACGCTTTCAGCCAGCGGCAGATGGTCTTCGACCAGCAGCACACGCATCGGATTCTCCCTGCTCGGGTTGGGCGGTGGCGCGGAGTGTAACGCCGTCATGGGGACTGTGAAGCCCTTGTGACAAACCTTTCGTGCTGAAAGGTTAGCGAAAGGTTCGCCACCTAGCATCGCACCACGGTCGCTCCACGCGCCGAAAAAAAGCACCAGCAAGGTGCAACGAATAAGAACAATAAAACGGAGTCAGACGACGATGCTGTCAATGCAGCCCAGCCGGTCCCTTTGCGCCCGCCCTTCCACGCTCGCCAGCGCCATCGCCCTTGCCGGCATCGCCCCGATGAGCCAGGCCGCCTTCTTCGAAGACAGTACGGCCACCTTCGAAACCCGCAACATGTACTTCAATCGCGACTTCCGCGATGGCACCAGTTCGCAGCAATCCAAGCGCGACGAATGGGCCCAGGGCTTCATGCTCAACTTCGAATCCGGCTATACCGACGGCACCGTGGGCTTCGGCCTCGACGCCCTGGGCATGCTCGGCATCAAGCTCGACTCCAGCAAGGACCGTACAGGCACCGGCCTGCTGCCGACCCACGACGACGGCAAGGCGGCCAACGAGTACTCCAAGCTCGGTCTGACCGGCAAGGTCAAGATCTCCCAGACCGAACTCAAGGTCGGCACCCTGATCCCGGAACTGCCGACGCTGCAGCCCAACGACGGGCGCATTCTGCCGCAGACCTTCGAAGGCGGCCTGCTCACTTCCCGTGAGATCAAGAACCTGACCTTCACCGGCGGGCGCCTGGAAAAGGCCAAGGACCGTGACGACACCAACTGGGAAGACCTGGCGCTGAACAACAAGAACGGCCGCTTCGGTGGGACGTTCCGCGCCGATCACTTCGACCTGGGCGGCCTGGACTACAAGTTCACCGACCGCATCACCGGCAGCTACCACCTCGCCCAGCTCGACGACATCTACCGCCAGCATTTCCTCGGCATGGTCGCCACCCAGCCCTGGGGCCCTGGCACCTTCGGCGCCGACCTGCGCCTCTCGAAGAGCGACGAACAGGGCAAGGCCCTGGCCGGCAAGATCGACAACACCACGGTCAACGGCATGCTCAGCTACGCGCTCAGCGGCCACAAGTTCAGCGCCGCCTACCAGCACCTGTCTGGCGACAGCGCCTTCCCCTATGTCGATGGCGCCGACCCGTACCTGGTCAACTTCGTCCAGATCAACGACTTCGCCGGCGCCGACGAGCGCTCCTGGCAGGTCCGCTACGACTACAACTTTGCCTCCCTGGGCATCCCCGGCCTGACCTTCATGACCCGCTACATCAACGGCGACAATGTCAGCCGCGCCGATGGCAGCGAAGGCAAGGAATGGGAGCGCAACACCGAGTTCAAGTATGTGGTGCAGAGCGGTCCGCTGAAGAACGTCGCAGTGCGCCTGCGCAACGCCACCTTCCGTTCCAACTTCGCCCGCGACGCCGATGAAGTACGCCTGCTGGTCAGCTACAGCGTGGCCCTGTGGTAACCCATAACAACAACGCTCACGGAGATAGACGATGAACCTTTCACTACGCCGACTCGTCCTTGCCACCGGCTGCCTGCTGCTGGCAGGCAACGCCCTGGCCGCCGAACCGAAACGCCCGGAATGCATCGCCCCGGCCTCGCCCGGCGGCGGTTTCGACCTGACCTGCAAACTGGTGCAGAGCGCACTGGTCGAGGAGAAGATCCTCAGCAAGCCCATGCGCGTCACCTACATGCCAGGCGGTGTTGGCGCCGTGGCCTATAACGCCGTGGTGGCCCAGCGTCCGGCCGATGGTGGCACGCTGGTCGCCTGGTCCAGTGGCTCGCTGCTGAACCTGGCCCAGGGCAAGTTCGGCCGTTTCGACGAGAACGCGGTGAAATGGCTGGCCGCCGTCGGCACCAGCTATGGCGCCATCGCAGTGAAAAGCGACTCGCCCTACAAGACCCTCGATGACCTGGTTGCTGCATTGAAAAAGGACCCGAGCAAGGTGGTGATCGGTTCCGGCGGCACCGTGGGCAGCCAGGACTGGATGCAGACCGCGCTGATCGCCAAGGCTGCCGGCATCAACCCGCGCGACCTGCGTTACGTGGCCCTGGAAGGCGGCGGTGAAATCGCCACCGCGCTGCTCGGCGGCCATATCCAGGTGGGTTCGACCGACATTTCCGACTCCATGCCACACATCCAGAGCGGCAGCATGCGCATCCTCGCGGTGTTCTCGGAAAATCGCCTGGACGAACCTGAAATGAAGAATATCCCGACCGCCAAGGAGCAGGGCTACGACATCGTCTGGCCGGTGGTGCGCGGTTTCTACCTCGGCCCGAAGGTGAGCGACGAAGACTACGCCTGGTGGAAGGCGTCGTTCGACAAGCTGCTGGCCTCGGAAGACTTCGCCAAGCTGCGTGACCAGCGCGAGCTGTTCCCGTTCGCCATGACCGGTGAAGAGCTCGACGGCTATGTGAAGAAGCAGGTCGCCGACTACAAGACACTGGCCAAGGAATTCGGCCTGATTCAGTAAGCCCCTGTGATCTCTGTGGGAGCGGGCTTGCCCGCGAATTCGCCAGTCGCAGCAGCATCGTTGCCTGGTCTGTCGCATTCGCGGGCAAGCCCGCTCCCACAGGGAAGCATGAAAGCCGCTCCCATCGAGGATTCCTTCATGATCCTGCAACGCATCTTCGCCCTGGCCCTGCTGGCGGTCTGCGCCGCCCTGGCCGTCATGGCCTGGCCGTACCAGGCGGCGTTTTCCTATGAGCCGGTAGGGCCGCGTGCCTACCCGCTGCTGATGCTCGGCCTGATGAGCCTGGGCCTTTTGTATCTGGCGATTCGTCCGACGCCCATCGTGCACAAGGACGACGAAGTTCCCCTGGACCGCGAGACCCTCACCAAGATCGCCGCCTGCATCGGCCTGCTGATCGTCTTCGCTGCCACCTTCGAGTCGCTGGGCTTCATCCTCAGCGCCGTCCTCGCCGGCCTGCCCATGGCCCGCCTGTATGGCGGCCGCTGGCTGCACAGCGCCATGGTGGTGGTGGGCATGAGCATCTTCCTCTACTGGCTGTTCGACCGGGTGATGGACGTCCCCCTGCCCCTCGGCCTGCTCGACGTACTGGAGAACTGACACATGGATACCTTGAGCTACCTCGGCCAGGGCTTCGGCGTCGCCCTGAGCCCCTACAACCTCGTCACTGCCCTGAGCGGCACCTTGATCGGCACCGTCGTCGGCCTGTTGCCAGGCCTGGGCCCGATCAACGGCGTGGCGCTGCTGATCCCCATCGCCTTTGCCCTCGGCCTGCCGCCGGAGTCGGCGCTGATCCTGCTGGCCGCGGTGTACCTGGGCTGCGAATACGGCGGCCGGATCAGTTCGATCCTGCTGAACATCCCGGGCGAAGCCTCGACCGTGATGACCACCCTCGATGGCTACCCCATGGCCCGCCAGGGCCTGGCCGGTGTCGCCTTGTCACTGTCGGCCTGGAGCTCGTTCATCGGTGCCTTCATCGCTACCTGCGGCATGGTGCTGTTCGCCCCGCTGCTGGCGAAATGGGCGATCGCCTTCGGACCGGCGGAGTACTTCGTGTTGATGGTGTTCGCCATCGTCGCCCTCGGCGGCATGGCCGGCGACAAGCCACTGAAGACCTTCATCGCCGCGCTGATCGGCCTGTTCCTGTCCGCCGTCGGCATCGACGCCAACAGCGGCGTGTACCGCTTCACCGGTGACAGCGTGCACCTGGCCGACGGTATCCAGTTCGTCGTGCTGGTACTGGGCCTGTTCTCCATCAGCGAGATTCTCCTGCTGCTGGAAAAGACCCACCATGGCCACCAGGCCGTCAAGGCCACCGGGCGCATGTTGTTCAACCTCAAGGAAGCGGCCTCGGTCTTCGTCGTCAACATTCGCTGCGGCCTGCTCGGCTTCTTCATGGGCGTGCTGCCCGGTGCCGGTGCCACCCTGGCCAGCGCCGTGGCATACATGACCGAGAAGCGTATCGCCGGGACCAGCGGCAAGTTCGGCAAGGGCGATGCCCGTGGCCTCGCCGCCCCGGAAACCGCCATCGGTGCATCCTGCTGCGGGGCCCTGGTGCCAATGCTGACCCTGGGCGTTCCAGGTTCGGGCACCACCGCCGTGATGATCGGTGCACTGACCCTGTACAACATCACCCCCGGCCCACTGCTGTTCGAACAGCAGCCTGACATCGTGTGGGGCCTGATCGCCTCGCTGTTCATTGCCAACATCATGCTGGTGATCCTGAACATCCCGATGATCCGCATCTTCACCCGCATCCTTGCCGTGCCGAACTGGGCGCTGGTGCCGGTGATCGCGATCATCACCGCGATCGGCGTCTACGCCGTGCACGCCACCACCTTCGACCTGTTCCTGATGGTTGGCATCGGCATCATGGGCTACATCCTGCGCAAGCTCGACTTCCCGCTGTCGCCGATCCTGCTGGGCTTCATCCTCGGCGGGCTGATGGAGCAGAACCTGCGCCGTGCGCTGTCGATCTCCAACGGCGAGCTGGGCATCCTCTGGTCGAGCCCGATCAGCATGAGCGTGTGGGCACTGGTGTTCTGCATGCTGGCCCTCCCGCTGCTGCGCATCTGGCGCCGCCGTAGCCTGCAGCGCCGGGCCATGGCCGATGCCTGATCGGTCGTTGCCGCTGTTCTGGGCTACCGGGCTGGTCGGACTTGCTGGCGGTTTCATCGCCAGCAAGGTCGGCTGGCCTTTGCCGTGGATGGTCGGCTCGCTGCTGGCAATCATCGCAGTACGCTGCCTCACCCCCTGGCAGCTGTCGGAAATCCCCAACGGCCGCAAATGCGGGCAGTGGGTCATCGGTATCGGTATCGGCCTGCACTTCACCCCGGAAGTGATCGAACAGGTTGCCAGCCATTTCGGCTTGATCTTCTTCGGCGCGCTGCTGACCACGGTCTCCAGCGGCGTCGGCGTGTGGCTGCTGCGCCGGTCCGGTGAGGACCGTGCCACGGCATTCTTTGCCAGCATGCCTGGCGGCTCGGGGGAAATGGTCAACCTGGGCGCGCGCAACGGTGCGGTACTCAGCCAGGTAGCGGCAGCGCAGAGCCTGCGCGTACTGGCGGTGGTGCTGTGCGTACCAGCGCTGTTCAAGCTGCTGCTGGGCGATGGCGTGGCGCTGAACCATGCCGGCAGCGTCAGTTGGGGCTGGCTGGCGCTGATCGCGCCGCTGAGCATTGGCGTGGCGCTGCTCTGGCAGCGCCTGCGCCAGCCCAACCCCTGGTTGTTCGGGCCACTGTTGGTGGCCGCCAGCATCAGCCTGGCAAACAACCTGCAGATCGGCCTGCCCAACGGCGCCAGCCAGATCGGCCAGTGGCTGATCGGCAGTGGCCTGGCCTGTCACTTCAACCGCGCGTTCTTCCGCCGTGCGCCGGCGTTCCTGGGGCGCACCCTGGTGGCGACCGCCCTGTGCATGCTGATCGCAGGCGGCGCGGCCTGGGTGCTGAGCCTGTTCAGCCACCTGGACCTGCGTTCGCTGACATTGGGGATGATGCCGGGGGGGATTGCCGAGATGAGCCTGACGGCGGAGACCCTGCAACTGTCGGTGCCGCTGGTGACGGCATTGCAGGTGATGCGGCTGCTGTTCGTGCTGTTTCTGGCAGAACCGATGTTCAGGTATTGGGTGCGCCAGGGCGATTGAGCGGTCGGTCTCTTCGCGGGCAAGCCCGCTCCCACTGGCTGAGAGCAGGCTTGCCCGCGAAGAGACCAACCCGACCGCAAGCCCTTACAACGGCGGCACCGCCCAGTTGATGGGCTCCAATCCGCGCTGCTGCAGGAAGCCGTTGGTCCGGCTGAAATGCCCGCAACCCAAAAATCCGCGATACGCCGACAAGGGCGACGGATGCACCGACTTGAGCACCAGATGCTTGGTCCCGTCGATCAGCTTCTGCTTGCTCTGCGCATGGGACCCCCACAGCAGGAACACCACGTTCTCGCACTGCTCGCTGACCAGCTCGATGATGCGGTCGGTGAAGAACTCCCAGCCCTTCTTGGCATGCGACGCAGCATTGGCACGCTCGACGGTCATGGTGGTGTTGAGCAGCAACACCCCCTGCTCGGCCCAGCTCTGCAGGTAGCCGTGATTGGGGATCGGCAAGTTCAGGTCGCGCTGCAGCTCCTTGTAGATGTTCACCAGAGAAGGCGGCGTCGGCACGCCCGGCTGCACCGAGAAGCACAGACCATGGGCCTGGCCGGGGCCGTGGTAAGGGTCCTGGCCGAGGATCACCACCTTCACCTTGTCCAGCGGCGTGGTGTTGAGGGCGTTGAAGATCAGCGGCCCAGGTGGATAGATCTCCTTGCCCGCGGCATATTCCTGGCGCAGGAATTCGCGCAGCTGCTGCATGTAGGGCTTGTCGAACTCGGCACGCAATGCGGCCTTCCAGCTGGGTTCGAGCTTGATGCGATCGTCGTCGGTCATGGCGCCATCCTGAATCAGAGTGGGCGCGACACTAGGAAAGCCGCCCCGGCTTGTCAATCGCTCCGACCGGTGACAAGCACGATCGGCCAGGCAAGCCATACTTGTGCGACGACTTGCGCGAGGTTGTCCATGTCCATTCATTGCGAGGTACTCACCGGCGCCGATGGCGCCCGTATCGGCATCGCCACCCTGGATGCCGCCAAGACCCTGAACGCCCTGACCCTGCCGATGATCGAGATGCTCGATTCGCACCTGCGCGAATGGGCGCGCGATCCGGGCGTCGTCTGCGTGCTGCTGCGCGGCGATGGCGAAAAGGCCTTCTGCGCAGGCGGCGATGTACGGGCGCTGGTACAGGCCTGTCGCGAGCATCCCGGCAGCGTGCCGCCGCTGGCGGCAACCTTTTTCGCCGCCGAATACCGCCTCGACTATCTGCTGCACACCTACCCCAAGCCGCTATTGTGCTGGGGCCACGGTCATGTGCTGGGCGGCGGCATGGGCCTGTTGCAGGGTGCAAATGTACGCATCGTCACCCCCAGCAGCCGCCTGGCGATGCCGGAGGTGAGCATCGGCCTGTATCCGGATGTCGGTGCCAGTTGGTTCCTCAGCCGCCTGCCGGGCAAGCTTGGCCTGTTTCTGGCGCTGACCGGTGCGCCGATCAATGCCCGTGACGCCCTTGACCTGGGGTTGGCGGACCGCTTCCTCGGCGAGCAGCAGCAGGCGTCGCTGATTGAAGAACTGCTGCAACTGAACTGGCAGGAACAGACCGACTTGCAACTGAACAGCCTGCTCAGGGCCGAGCAGCATCGCGCCTGGGGCGAACTTCCCGAAGCGCAGTGGCTGCCCCGCCGTGCCGTGATCGATGCGCTGCTCGATATCGCTGACCCGGTAGCCGCCTGGCGGGCCGTGTGCGGCTTGAGACAACACGCCGATCCACTGCTGGCCAAGGCGGGCGAGCGCTTGCATGAAGGCTGCCCGCTCACGGGTCATCTGGTCTGGGAACAGCTTCACCGCGCCCGTCACCTGTCGCTGGCCCAGGTGTTCCAGATGGAATACGCCATGAGCCTGAACTGCTGTCGGCATCCGGAATTCAGCGAAGGGGTGCGTGCTCGCTTGCTCGACAAAGACAATCAACCGCACTGGCACTGGCCGGATATCGGCAACGTGCCAGCGGCGGTGGTCGACGCACATTTCGCTAAAGTCTGGGAGGGGCGACACCCGCTGGCAGATCTGGGCTGATCCTATCGCTGCCAGTTGCGATCCCCGCGCCCCCGGTCCCTTTGCCCATTGGAATGCCAGCGATCATCCCGCCCACCACCACGATAATCATGGCGATCGCGGTCACGCCCATAGTCATAGCGCTGGCGGTTGCCGTAGTCATAACGCGGATTGCCATGCCACTGGTTCACCACCGGTGGCGTGTAGGGCCGGTAGTAAGGCGCCGGCGCTGGACGGTAGTAACGCGGTGCCGTCTGGTAGTAATACCGAGGCTGGGGCGCGACGTAGTAACGGTCCTGACGATAGTAGTAACCCGGGTAGGCGTAGCGGTCAGCGGTGTAGTACTCGCTGCGGTAATAGCCCCCGCCCCCGTAGTATGGGGCGCAGGCACTGGTCATCAGGCCAAGCAGAACGACCAACAGGATTCGAGGGTACATGGCGGCCTCCTGGACCGCTGGATTGCCCGGCACAGCGGCGCTGGCGGACGTCGATCGCAACACGTTGATCGACACTGAGTAAGACAGTGCGCCCGAGATCCGGTGCCATTTGCGCAACAAATTGAAACAGACAGAACGATCCGGAAATACAAATGGACAGAGGCGCGACAAAAGCTGTCAGCAGATATACTGCGCGCCTCTGTGCAGATCTACTCGAATCCCCGGAAGCCACCATGAACGACAGCCAGCGCTGCCCCGCCTGCGGCGCCGCCAACCAGTGCGCCCTGGCCGACCCGCGCAGTGCCACCCAGGCCTGCTGGTGTTTCAGCGTCAGCATCGATTCCGCTGTGCTCGAAGCGCTTCCCGACGAACTGCGTAACAAAGCCTGCCTGTGCCCTCGCTGTGCAGCAGCCGACGAACAGCTCAAGGCAGCCGACCAGCGGCAGCCTCTCTAAGACTTGTACGATGCGCCTGGATCGATTTCTCGCCAACTTTCCCCAGTACAACCGCCAGCAGGTGCGCGTGCTGCTGGTGCAGCGCCGTGTGTGGGTCGACGCGCAGCCGGTGATCGACCCGCGCCACGAGGTGCGCGAATTCAGCCGAGTCGAGGTCGATGAGCAGTTGCTGCAGGCCGGGCGCCCGGCACGCTACCTGATGCTGCACAAGCCCGCCGGTTGCGTCAGCGCCACCCGCGACCCGCAGCACCCCACCGTACTCGACCTGCTGCCGCCCGACCTGCGTGACGACCTGCACATTGCCGGACGCCTGGACTACAACACCACCGGCCTGATGATCCTGACCAATGACGGCCAATGGTCACGCCGTCTGACCCAACCACGCACCAAGCAGGCGAAGATCTATCTGGTCGAGACCGAGGACGAAATAGGCGCGCACTACATCGACAAATTTCGCCAAGGCTTCTACTTCGCCTTCGAAGACCTCACCACCCTGCCCGCCCAACTCGACATTCTGGGCCCACGCAGCGCGCGGCTGGCGATCGTCGAAGGGCGCTATCACCAGGTCAAGCGCATGTTCAGCCACTTCGACAACAAGGTGATCGGCCTGCACCGCGAAAGCATGGGGCCGATCCATCTGGACCCGGCCCTGGCGCCAGGTGCGTTCAGGACGCTGACCGCCGAAGAAATCGCGGCGGTCTGAAGGTCGGCCTCAGGCGTTCTTCCTCACCCTGAACCACGCCGCATACAGCGCCGGCAGGAACAACAGCGTCAGCGCCGTGGCCACGATCAGCCCACCCATGATCGCCACCGCCATCGGCCCGTAGAACACGCTGCGCGACAGTGGGATCATCGCCAGAACCGCCGCCAGGGCGGTCAGCACGATGGGCCGGAAGCGCCGCACCGTGGCCTCGATGATCGCCTGCCAACGGTCCAGCCCAGCGGCGATGTCCTGCTCGATCTGGTCCACCAGGATCACCGAGTTACGCATGATCATCCCTGCCAGCGCGATGGTGCCAAGCATCGCCACGAAGCCGAACGGCTGGCGGAACACCAGCAGGAACAGGGTCACACCAATCAGCCCCAACGGCGCGGTGAGGAACACCATCACCGTGCGCGAGAAACTGCGCAGCTGGATCATCAGCAGGCTCAGTACCACCACGATGAACAGCGGCATGCCCGCGTTCACCGAGCGTTGACCGCGCTGGGCATCCTCCACCGTGCCGCCGACTTCCAGCAGGTAGCCGTCGGGCAACTGCTCGCGCACCTGCTGCAGGGTCGGCAGGATCTGCTTGACCAGGCTGTCCGGCTGTTCCTTGTCGTAGATGTCGGCACGCACGGTCACCGTCGGCAGGCGATTGCGGTGCCAGATCACGCCCTCTTCGAAGCCGTACTCCAGCGTCGCCACCTGCGACAACGCCACGCTCTGGCCGTTGTCGGTCGGCAGCGCCAGGCTGCCCAGGCTACCTATGTCGCTGCGCTCCTCGCGGGTGCCGCGCAGGAGGATCTCGATCAGTTCGTTGTCCTCGCGGTACTGGCTGACGGTGGTACCTGTCAACGAGCTCTGCAGGAAACTGGACAGGTGCGAGGTACTCACCCCCAACGCCCGGGCACGGTCCTGGTCGATCGCCAGGAACACCGCCTTGCTCGGCTCCTCCCAGTCCAGGTGCACGTTGACCACATGCGGGTTCTCGCGCACCTTGACCGCCACCTCGCGGGCCAGGGCGCGTACTTTCTCGATGTGCTCACCGGTTACCCGGAACTGCACCGGGTAACCCACGGGCGGGCCGTTCTCAAGGCGGGTGACCCGCGAGCGCAATTGCGGGAATTCCTGCTCAAGGGTGGTAATGGCCCAGCTGCGCAGGGCTTCGCGGTCTTTGAGCGACTTGGCCAGCACCACGAACTGGGCGAAGCTCGCCGCCGGCAGTTGCTGATCCAGCGGCAGGTAATAACGCGGTGAGCCGGTGCCGACGTAGGCCACGTAGTTGTCGAGACCGTCCTGCTGCTTGAGTAGGGCCTCCAGGCGCTTGACCTGCTCGGCGGTATTGGCCAGCGAAGCGCCTTCGGCCAGCTTCAGGTCGATCATCAGCTCAGGCCGCGCCGACGCTGGGAAGAACTGCTGGGGCACGAAGCGGAACAGCACGATGCTGCCGATGAAAGCGGCAATGGTCAGCACGATCACGGTCTTGCGGCGGCGCACGCACCACTCCACCACCTTGCGCACACGTTGGTAGAACGGCGTGGCGTAAGGGTCGGGCGTATGCTCGCCATTGCCGTGACGCGCCGCATGGCGCTTGGCCAGGTCCGGCAGCAGGCGGTCGCCCAGGTAGGGAACGAACAATACCGCCGCGACCCACGAGGTCAGCAATGCGATGGTCACCACCTGGAAGATCGAGCGGGTGTATTCGCCGGTGCTCGACGCGGCCGTGGCGATCGGCAGAAAGCCCGCAGCGGTGATCAGCGTTCCGGTCAGCATCGGGAAGGCGGTACTCGACCAGGCATAGCTCGCCGCCTTGAGCCGGTCGTAGCCCTGCTCCATCTTGATCGCCATCATCTCGACCGCAATGATCGCATCGTCCACGAGCAAACCCAGGGCCAGCACCAGCGCCCCCAGCGAAATCTTGTGCAAGCCGATGCCGAAGTAGTGCATCGCGGCGAAGGTCATCGCCAGCACCAGCGGGATCGCCAGCGCCACCACCAACCCCGTGCGCACCCCCAGCGAGAAGAAGCTCACCAACAACACGATGACCAGTGCCTCGACCAGCACCTGGATGAACTCGCCGACCCCAGCCTTGACCGCTGCCGGCTGATCGGACACCTTGCGCAGCTCCATGCCCGCCGGCAGGTTGTGCGCCAGGCGGGCGAACTCGGCTTCCAGCGCCTTGCCCAGTACCAGGATGTCACCGCCGTCCTTCATCGACACGGCAAGGCCGATGGCATCCTCGCCCATGAAGCGCATACGTGGCGCAGGTGGGTCGTTGAAGCCGCGATGGACTTCGGCGACATCGCCGATGCGGAAGGTTCGGTCGCCTACACGGATGGGGAACTGGCGAATCTGCTCGACGCTGTCGAAGCGCCCGCTGACCCGCAGTTGCAAGCGCTCACTGGGCGTTTCGAAGAAGCCCGCAGTGCTCACCGCATTCTGCTCGCGCAACGCCTGCTGCACCGCCGCCAGCGGCACCCCAAGGGTCGCCAGCTTGGTGTTGGACAGCTCGATCCAGATCTTCTCGTCCTGCAAGCCGATCAGCTCGACCTTGCCCACATCCTTGACCCGCTGCAGCTGGATCTGGATGCGGTCGGCATAATCCTTGAGCACCGCATAGTCGAAGCCTGCCCCGCTCAGGGCGTAGATATTGCCGAAGGTGGTACCGAACTCGTCGTTGAAGAACGGACCCTGCACTTCCGGTGGCAAGGTGTGGCGAATGTCCGCGACCTTCTTGCGGATCTGGTACCACAGCTCGGGAATTTCGTTCGAATGCATCGAGTCGCGGGCCATGAACGTGACCTGGGACTCACCCGGACGGGAGAACGAGACGATCTTGTCGTACTCGCCGGTCTCCATCAGCTTCTTTTCGATGCGCTCGGTGACCTGTCGGGACACCTCTTCAGCGGTGGCACCAGGCCACAGCGTACGCACGACCATGGCCTTGAAGGTAAAGGGCGGATCTTCACTCTGCCCCAGCTTGGTGTAGGACATGGCGCCAATGGCCGCCAACAGGATCATCAGGAACAGTACGATCTGGCGATTGCGCAGCGCCCAGGCGGAAAGGTTGAAACCCATCGGGACTTACTCCTTGGTCGCCAGGTTCACCACACGGTTGCTGCGATCGACCGGCCGTACCTCCTGGCCTTCGCGCAGCACGTGGCCACCTGCGGCGACCACCCAGTCGTTGGCGCCCAGCCCTTCGAGCACCGGCACGCTGTCTGCGCCATAGGGGCCGAGGCGGACGGGCGCACGCTCCAGTCGATTGTCCTTGCCAACCCGCCAGACATAAGCCTGGCCCTGCTCGGCAGTCACCGCCGACAGCGGCACCGACAGCGGCGAGTGTTCGGCATGGGCGATGTACACCTTGGCGCTCTGGCCCAGCTCTGCCGGGGCTTGCGTCGATGTGAAGGCGATTCGCGCAGCGAAGGTGCGCGAGCGTGGATCGGCCGCCGGCGACAGCTCGCGGATACGCCCCTCGAAGCGTTGCTCGGGATGCGACCACAGTTCGACACTGACCGCCTGCCCTACCGAGAAACGCGCGAACTGTTGCTCGGGCAGGCCGATGGCCACCTCACGTTCGCCATCGGCGGCCAGGGTGAACACTGTCTGCCCCGCCGCAACCACCTGGCCGACCTCGACCTGGCGCTTGGCGATCACCCCGTTCTGCGGCGCCCGCAGCACCGCGTATTCGGCCTGGTTGCCGGCCACGTCGAATTCGGCCTTGGCCTGCTTGAAGCGGGCAAGACCTGCACGGTAGAGATTCTCGGCATTGTCGAACTGGGAATGGCTGACCATCTGCCGGTCGAGCAGCTTCTGGTAACGGTCGCGTTCGGCCCGCACCAGCGACAGGTTCGCTTCGGCGGCCGCCATCTGCGCGCGGTTGGCCTCCAACTGCAGGCGCACATCCTGTGGATCGAGCTCGGCCAGTGGTTGGTCGGCCTTGACCCGCTGCCCTTCCTCGACCAGGCGCTTGCTGACCTTGCCACCAATACGGAACGCCAGTTCCGGCTCGAACCTGGCGCGTACTTCGCCCGGATAGCTGTCGGCCGAGGCGCCGGTGGGCTGGGGCTGGATCACCAGTGCCGGACGCGGGGCCGCAGGTGCAGCAGCCTCCTGGCCGCAGGCAGTGAGCAGCAGAAGGCAGGCAAGGGGCAGGACGAGGGGCGACGCACGACGCAACATGATGGAAGACCTTTCGCAGAGGACGCATCGAATAATTATACTGGCGGGTATATTAAGTCAGCGAAACGACTCCGGGAAGCAGGTGCATGAGAGAAAAATGTATTTGCGCCGCGACGTGCGTAGCAGCCGCGAGCCGCGCGACCCGGTAATATGAGCGCTTCATCAGACAGACACGGATTCCAATGCCCATCGACGCACCCACAGGCCCTGGCCGGCCCAAGGATCTCGCCAAGCGCGAGGCCATCCTCGAAGCCGCCAAGTCGCTGTTCCTCAGCCTTGGCTATGCCAACACCAGCATGGATGCGGTCGCTGCGGCGGCAGGTGTTTCAAAACTCACGGTCTATAGCCACTTCAACGACAAGCAAACCCTGTTCGGCTCGGCAGTCATGGCCACCTGCCAAACGCAGCTGCCCGACCTGATCTTCGAGCTGCCCGAGGGGGTGCCGATCGAAGAGGTGCTGCTCAACATCGCCCGAGGCTTCCAGGCACTGATCAGCAGCGACGAGTCGGTCAAGCTCACGCGCCTGATCATGGCCCTGGGCAGCCAGGACCCGGGGCTTGGGCAGTTCTTCTACGAGGCGGGGCCCAAGCGGGTGCTGGCCGAGATGGAGGCGTTGCTGCGCTGTGTCGACGAGCGTGGGTTGCTGCGGATCGAGAATCCGTTGCGCGCCGCCGAGCATTTCTTCTGCCTGATCAAGGGCGCTGCCGATTACCGCCTGCTGCTGGGCTGCGCACCGCCGCTGGCCGGAGAGGAAGCCGAGCAGCATGTGCGCGAGGTGGTCGGGGTGTTCATGCGGGCGTATGGCAGTTGCGGGTAGGGGTCATGCTTTTTAAGGGGGTTGCGTAGAGGCTGACAGGTGCTAGTCGAAGGGGTTTTAGCGCCTATGAGATCG